>NZ_JBFAPK010000001.1:0-255334 GCF_040676675.1 Micromonospora sp. NPDC049559
TCTTTCCCCTCACGACGCTCTTCCGATCCGGCGAAGACATCAAGCCTGACGGGATTCGCCGGGCACGGCGGCCCCACCCCCAGCCCGGCCCACCCCCAGCCCGGCCCACCCCCAGCCCGGCCCACCCCCAGCCCGGCCCACGCGAGCCCGGCCGGCGGAACCAACCCGCCCCCGAACCGGCTCAGGCGTCCTTGGAGGACCCCGCCTCGTCGTCGCCCGCCAGCGCCGACCGCAACCGCTCCTTCTCCGCCTTGCGCCGCTCCGCCGCGCTCGCCAACTGCTGGGCCATCTGGTCGCGCCAGCCGCGGAGCAGGAAGAAGGAGACCGCCGCCGAGAAGGCCAGCGCCACCATCAGTTTGAGGAACAGGTTCATCTGGACCGGCCAGAGGGCCAGCACCACCACCACGAACAGGCCCACCCGGCCCAGCGTGTACTTTGCCGCGGCACTCATCTTCGCTCCGATCAGCCCGTCCGGCGGTCCAGCCACCGGATGACGTGAAACCAGATCGCCGCGTACGCCCCGGCGGCGACCGTGGCCGCCAGCGCGCCGGACCAGAGCGTGGGCAACTCCTGGGCCAGGCCGGCGGCGAGCAGCCCGGCGGTCACCGCCACGGCGGCGCTCACCAGCGCGGTCACCACCCGAGCGGGCCCGGACGGCCAGGCCCGGAAATCCTCGACGAAGATCCACGCCGGCAGGATCAGGGCGAGCCAGCCGTTGGCGCGGCCGAACTCGCCGGTGCCCATGATGGTGACGACCCAGTCGAACAGCACCAGCGCCAGCACGCCGACGACCAGCCCGGCGAGGACGACGCCGAGCAGGTCGCCCAGCCCGCTGATCCGCCCGGCGGTGTCGCGCCGCGGAAAGGTGCTCTGCCCCTCAGTCATAACCAGTCGAGGGTACGTGAGCTGGCCGGTCGGCCGCCGCTGCCCCACCGGCCGCCGGAGCGACCGGGGGCCGGGACGACCGAGACCGGGGGCCGGGGACTACGCCCAGACCCGCTGCGGTTCGGCCCGGCGCTCGGCCAGCGACGGCGGCGCGTCGTACTCGCGGAGCACCTCGTAGCGGGCGTTCCGCTCGACCGGGCGGAAACCGCCGTCCCAGATGAGCTGCAACAGGTCGTCGCGGTGCAGGAGGTCCGGTTCGCCGCCCGTCGCGGCGGTCACGGGCTCCGCGCCGGGGGTGCTGTCGAGGTCGTCGACGCCGAAGCTCAGCGCGAGCTGGGCCGTCGAGATCCCGTGCCCCGCCCAGGCGCCGTTGAGGTGTGGCACGTTGTCCAGCAGCAGCCGGGAGACGGCGAGGGTACGCAGCGTGTCGGCGGCCGGCGGAACCTCGTGCCCCGTGGCCGCCGGGTCGGGCCGGCGCCGCAGCGGGACGAAGGTGGGGAAGCCACCCGTCTCGTCCTGGAGTTCGCGCAGCCGCAGCACGTGGTCGACCCGGTGGGGCGCCTCCTCGACGTGGCCGTACCGCATGGCGGCGGCGGTACGCAGGCCCTTGGCGTGCGCCAGCCGGTGGATCCGGGACCAGTCCGCCCAGTCGCACCCGTCCCCGCCGGAGCGGGCGCGTACCTCCGGGTCGAAGATCTCCGCGTCGGCACCGGTCAGCGCCGTCAGGCCCGCCTCGACCAGTTCGTCCAGCAGGTCGTCGGCGCTCCGGCCGGTGAGCCGCTCGAAGCGGCGCAGGCCGGTGGCGGAGAGCGCCAGCAGCGCCACCCCCGGCAGCGCGGTACGGAGTTCGGCCAGCAGCCGCGGGTAGTGCTCCCAGGACAGCGCCGGGTCCGGGCCCTCGACGAGGTACAGCGCGGTGGGTTCCTCGTCGCGCAGCCGGGCCGCCGCCGCCACCGGTTCGTCGCCGGTCAGCTCCAGCCGCCGGTCGACGCCGAAGAGCACCCGGTCGCCGCCCAGCGCCGTGCGCCGGTGGTGGGCCAGCCGGCCGAGCCAGGCGAGGTCGTCGCTGTCGTAGAGGGCGATGCCGTCGGCGCGGCTGAGGCGCTCCCCGGCGTACACCTTCGCTTCGAGTTCCCGCTTGAGTCCGGCGTCCATTCCGGCCACGCCCCTTCCACCTGTGGTACTCCGGCGAGCGTACGTGGCCGCGCCGACGGGACCACGGCCGGTCAGGGACCTGTGGCAGCGGATTCGTGCTCCCGATCACACCCGTTGCCCGAAGGAGCAGCGAGTCGGTTCACGGACTCTCAGTGTCCTGTTACCCGAAGGGCAATCGACATGGCTGGTGATTTGCGGTAAGAAATTTTGGGACGGGCGGTACCACTCGGCGCGATACCACGCCGCACCACGAGTGCGGGCGAGGCGAGCGCGATCTGGACGGGGAGCGGGATGGCGAAGAACAGACGCGGACGGGCATTCAGGCTGGATTCGACCATCAACCCCGTGCTCCGCCCGCTGCTCTGGTCCGCGGTGCTCGGTGCGGCCGTGGCGTTCGCCTTCACGAACCCGGTCCAGGCGGCTCCGGTCTACGCCGATCCGCCGCCGCCGAACAGCATCCCCGACACGGGCAGCCGGCCGCAGCTTCCGGACGGCATCCAGTCCATCCAGCTGCCCGGCGGGCCCGCCGTCCCCGGCGGCGCCCCGATCCTGCCGGTCGGCATCAACGGTCCACTCGCGACACAGATAAACAACCTGCAGGTCGAGGTCAACCAGCTCGGCGAGAACCTGCTGGTGCTCCGGCAGAGCAAGGACGCCGGGAACGTCGAGCTGCAGGCCGCCACGGAGGCCCTCACCCGCGCCGAGCAGGACCTGACCGTCGCGCGGCAGGCCGCCGACCGGTACGCGGAGGAGGCCCTCAAGGAGGCCGCGGCCCTGCCGCCGGGCGAGTTCGGCACCGACCTGCACGGGCTGGGCGCGCTCAGCCGGCTCCAGAAGGGCGAGGCCGCGGGTGGCGACACCGACGCCGCCGCCCGGGAACTGGCCCGCGCGACCGAGGCGCAGCAGCACGCGCTGCAGACCAAGCTCGACGCGGAGAGCCGGCTCGGGAAGCTGACCGAGGAGTTCACCAAGCTAGAGGCGACCTACAACACGAAGGCCGCCGCGCTGGTGAAGCTGCGGCAGGACAACGCCGCGCAGGTCGAGGCGATCGAGCGGGCGCAGGAGGCCGCGGAGCAGCGGAACGGGGCCCAGTACCTCAACGGCTCGTACCTCAACGGCAAGGCGGCCCACCCGCGCGCGCTCGCCGCCGTGAGCTACGCGCTCGCCCAGCTCGGCGACCCCTACCTCTGGGGCTCCGAGGGCCCCAACCGGTTCGACTGCTCCGGCCTGATGTGGGCGGCCTACCGCTCCAAGGGGGCGGACTACTTCGACCTGCCGCGCGTCTCCCGCGACCAGTACTACGCCACCCGCTTCCGCGAGGTGGACCGCTCGGCCCTGCTCCCCGGCGACCTGCTCTTCTTCGCCTCCAACAGCAGCTGGACCAGCATCCACCACGTCGCCATGTACATCGGCGGCGGCCGGATGGTGCACGCGCCGACCACGGGCGACGTGGTGAAGATTTCCCAGGTGCCGTGGTCCCGCCTCTACAAGGCGACCCGCATCTTCGGCGCGGTCGACGCCCCGAAGACGAACCCGCCGAAGCCACCCACGAACACCCCGAAGCCGCCCACCAACACGCCGAAGCCGCCCACGGACGACCCGACCACGCCGCCGGACACCGACCCGCCGACGACCCCGCCCGACACTCCGCCGGCGACCCCGCCGAAGCCGCCGGCCCCGCCGCGCCCGCCGAAGCCGCGCCCGACGGCGACCACGCCGAGCCCGACGCCGCAGCCGCCGAGCAGCGAACCGTCGAGCGAGGAGCCGAGCGCCTCCACCTCCGCCGAGTCCAGCCCGAGCGCGGAGTCGAGCGGCAGCTGAGGCGCGCGGCGGCGGGCGGGCCCCGCCGAGGCGCGTTCCCAATTCGCATCCGTCGCGGCACTCCGGCTGTGCTCCGGCGGCCGGATGTGGCACCGTGAGACCGGAGTGGGGCCAGGTGTGTCCGGTCCCGCGTGCCCGGTCTCGCGTGGTCGGCCCGGGCGCGATCGTGGGTGCGGGAGGCAGTGATGGACGAAGTACGGAATCCGGCTACCGGCGGAGAGGCGGGTAACGGCCCCGATGCCGCCGGGTCGTCCGTACCGCGCTCCGACGACGCGGCCGAGCTGACCCCGCTGCCGCCCCTGCCGCCCGTCGGCACCGCCCCCGCCACGGCCCCGGCGGAGGAGGAGCTGCCCGAGCCGTACGAGCCGCCGCCCGCCCCGCTGGCCGGCACGCTCTGGCCCGGCACGGTCGCCACCGCCGAGCCGGACGCTCCGGAGGGGGCCGATCGGGACGCGGGCGGCGCTGAACGAGAGACGCCGGCACCGGCCGAGCCCTCGGTCCGGGGACGGGCCAGCGTCGCGGCCGTCGTCCGGCCCAGCTCGGACGAGATCGAGCGGATCGCCCCGGCGGCGACCGGGGGCGGCAGGACCTACCGGGCCGGCGAACTCGACGCGGGCGACCTCGGCTCGGGCGGAGCCGACGCGGTCGCGGCCCCGGCCGGCGAACCGGGCGGCCCGGCACCCGACGCACCGGCGCTCGGGGGCTGGGAGCCCGGCAGCCCGCCCCTCGGAGGCCGCGAGTCCGACGGGCCAGCTCTCGGAGGCCGCGAGTCCGACGGGCCAGTCCTCGGAGGCCGCGAGTCCGGCAGTCCGCAGGCCGGTGATCGCCAGCCCGACGGCGGCGAGGGTGACGGCCGCGAGCCCTGGGCTCCGGTCCGGCCGGCCGAGCAGTCGGTGCCGCCGCTGGCCCGCCGCACGCCGCGTACCCCCACGGCCACCGGATCCTGGTCGGCCTTCGCGAAGGCGAACGAGAAGTCGGAGACGGCGGATCCGAGCGGCAGCGGTACGGGCGAGGACACCGGCGCCCGTGACGCGTCCGGCGCGCTCGGCCCGTCCGGCTCCGTCGAGTCCTTCCTCGGCGCGCGCGGTGCCTCGGGCGCCGGCGGTACGGCCGCGGCCGAGGGGCAGCCGGCTCCGGCGGGGTCCGCGCCCCCGCCCGGCTACACCGTCCCGGCCCAGCGGATGCCCAGCCCGATGGAGTCGAGCACGGCCCGGGCCAGCGCCTCGGTACCCCAGCTGCGCCGGGTGACGCCGGACGAGATCGGCGCGAACGTCCCGGTCGCGGCCGGGGGCGCCAACGTCTACCGGGCCGGCGCCGGCCCCGCCACGGCGAACCCACCCCGGCCGGAACCGGTCGAGCCGGTGCAGCCGCCACGGCCGCCCGCTCCGCCCATCCCACCCGTGCCGACCCCGCCTCCGCCGCCGGGCCCCGGACCCACCCCACCCGGACCGACCCCTCCGCCGCCCGGACCGGTGCCGCCGGTGCCGCCCACCCCGCCGCCGCCCGGGCCGGTACCGCCGGCACCGGCACCGCCGCACCCACCGGGCCCCGTGCCCGAGCCGGCGCCTCCGTTCCCGCCTCCGCCGGTCACCTCGGGCGTCTCGACCCTGCTCGGCGGCGGGCCCGTTCCCGCCCCGCCCACCTCCGCGCCACCGGCCGCTCCACCGCTCTCCACCGCCGCGCGGTCCACCACCCCGATGCCCAGCGCGCCGCCGGCCGCGTCCAGCGCGCCGCCGTCGAGCGCGCCACCGGTGGTTCCCGCCGCCGCGCTGCCGAGTTGGCCCCCGTCCGCCAGCCCGGCCAGCGTGGCCGGTGGCGGGTTTCCGCCAGCGGCGGCGCAGGGCGCCGCCTCCCGCCCGCCGGGCAACGTCTACGGCGGCGGCGACCCCGGGGAGCTGACCACCGCGATGTCGCTGCCGGACCCGGCGGTGGAGAACTCCGGCTCGCTGACCGGCCACATCCTCGCCCAGGGCTGGGCGGACACCCCGGCGTCGAAGGGGAACACCACCCGGGTCGTGCTGGTACTGGTGATCGGCCTCGGCATCCTGGTCGCGGTCGGCCTGATCGCGGTACTCGTCGCCGGTGACGCCCTGAGCGGCCTGCTCGGCGGCTGAGCGGTACGGGCGGGCCGACGAACGTCGCGGCGCTCAGCGGCCCCAATTCCGTTGCGCGAACGGTGGGGTGGTGCCAAGGTGAGCCTCCCCACTGGGAGTGTCGCGCGCGTGTCGGTACCGACCGGCACCCGTACACTCGTAGTGATCACTGACCTGGCGTGCCCGGCGCACGCCCACGGGCGATCTTGCTGGCGAATCAGCGGCGACCACTCGGCCGCGGCGGGCCATCGCGAAGATGCGCCCCGCTTGAGAGGTTTACTTGACGTCCTTCGCTGACCCCAGCACGTTCCCGTCCGTCTTCGACGCCCCCGTGGAGTCCTCCCGCGCCGACGCCACCCCGGACACCGCATCGACCGAGCCCGTCGCGGCCGCCGCGCCGGCCGGTACCGGACCGGAGATCCCGCGGCAGGCCCCACCGGCGGCGGCCGAGACCCGCACCACCGAACCGCCCGCGGCTGAACCGCCCGCGGCCGAGCCCGCCGCCGAGCCGGACTTCGCCGCGCTCGGGCTGCCCGGGCAGCTGGTCCGGGCCCTGCGCCGGGAGGGGATCACCGCCCCGTTCGAGATCCAGCGCGCCACCGTGCCGGACGCGCTCGCCGGCCGGGACGTGCTCGGCCGGGGCCAGACCGGCTCCGGCAAGACGCTGGCCTTCGGGCTGCCCGTGCTGGCCCGGCTCGCCGCCGGCGGCCGGGCCCGACCGGGCCACCCGCGCGCGCTGATCATGGTGCCGACCCGCGAGCTGGCCATGCAGGTCAACGACGCGCTGCTGCCGCTCGGCAAGGCGGTCGGGGTGTTCCTCAAGACGGCCGTCGGCGGCGTGCCGTACGACCGGCAGATCGACGCGCTGCGACGCGGGGTCGAGATCATCGTGGCGACGCCGGGCCGCCTCGGCGACCTGATCGAGCGGGGCGCGTGCAGCCTCGACGACATCGAGATCACGGTCCTCGACGAGGCCGACCAGATGGCCGACATGGGCTTCCTGCCGGAGGTCACCGAGCTGCTCGCGAAGACCCCGGCGGGCGCACAGCGGCTGCTCTTCTCGGCAACGCTCGACGGCGACGTCGACGCGCTGGTCCAGCGCTTCATGACCGACCCGGTGACCCACTCCACCGCCCCGCCGACCGCCGCGGTCTCCACGATGGACCATCACCTGCTGCTGATCCCGCCGCAGGAGAAGTTCGCGGTGGCCGCGTCGATCGCCGCGCGCGACGGCCGCACGATGATGTTCGCCCGTACCCAGATGGGCGTGGACCGGCTGGTCGAGCAGCTCGCCGCGGTGGGCGTACGGGCCGGCGCGCTGCACGGCGGCAAGACCCAGCGGGTACGCACCCGCACGCTGGCCGAGTTCAAGGAGGGCCGGACGAACGTGCTGGTCGCCACCGACGTGGCCGCCCGCGGCATCCACGTGGACGGGGTCTCGCTGGTGGTGCACGTCGACCCGCCGAAGGACCCGAAGGACTACCTGCACCGGGCCGGGCGCACCGCGCGGGCCGGCGAGTCGGGCGCCGTCGCCACGCTGGTCCTGCCCAAGCAGCGCCGGAGCACCCTCGCGATGCTCCAGAAGGCGGGCGTCGAGCCGGCGCAGCTGCGCGTCCGCTCGGGTGACCCGGCGCTGGCCGAGCTGACCGGCGCGCAGGCCCCCAGCGGCGTACCGGTGGTGGACGAGCCGGCCCCGCGCCGGTTCGACCGGCGTCACGGCGACCGGGACGGGCGTTCGTACCGCGACGGCGAGCGCCGCGACGCACGGCCGTACCGGGACCGCGACGGTGACCGCCGCGACGGCCGCCGCTTCGGCGACCGCGACCGCGACGGCGCGCGCCGCCCGCAGGGTGACCGGGACGGCGAGCGGCGCTTCGGGGACCGGGACGGCCGGACCGGTGGCGAGTACCGCTACGCCGGTCGCGCCGACCGTGGCACCGGGCGGCCGGGCGGCGAGTGGCGCGGTACCGAGCGCCGGGGCGGCGAGTGGTCCCCGGGCGAGCGCCGAGGCGGCCTCCGCCACGACAGCCGGCCCCGGGACGAGCGGCCCGCCGACGACCGCGCCCGCGACGACCGCCGGCCGCCGTCCGATCGGCGTTTCGGCACTCGGCGCCCGAGCCGCAGCTACTGACGCATCCGCAAGCCCGAGCGCGCGGGTGCCGCACCGGAAGCGGTGCGGCACCCGGGCCGGGCCGGTAACGTCGGTCCATGCCGAGCATGCCGAAATCCCTCTTCTGGGCCCGCAGCGACACGGCGGGCAGCGAACACGTGCTCCTGGACGACCGGCGCGGCCTCTCGGCGCGCGGCGTCGCCCTGGCCGCCGAGCCGCTGCCGCACACCTGCCAGTACGAGCTGACCACCGACGAGACCTGGTCGGCGACGCGGCTGGAGGTGACCGTCACGGGGGCCGGCTGGCTCCGGACGCTCCGGCTGGAACGGGCCGCCGGCCGCTGGCGCTCCAGCACGGCCGAACAGGGCGACCTGGACGCGGCGCTGGCCGCCGCCGGGCAGCCGGGCGCGGGACTGCCGGGCACCGAGCAGCCGGAGCGGCTGGAGGCCGCCCTGGACGTCGACCTGAGCGCCTCGGTGCTGTTCAACACGCTTCCGGTTCGCCGGTTGGGGCTGCTCGACGCGGAGCCGGGCAGCACGCACCGGATCAGGGTCGCCTGGGTGCTGGTACCGAGCCTGCTGGTGCTGCCGGTCGAGCAGGTCTACACGGCGCTGGGCGGTGGCCGGGTGCGCTTCGCCAGCGAGGGGTTCCTGGCCGAAATCGAGTTCGACCGCGACGGGTACGTGGTGCGCTACCCCGGCCTGGCCGACCGCGCCGGCCGCTGATTACGGGCCGGCCGGGTCACTCGGGCCAGGTGCCGGTGGCCAGGAAGCGTTCCACGATGGACCGGTACGGCGCCAGCTCCAACCCCTGCGCGGCGACCCACTCGTCCGAGTAGTACGTGTCGGTGTAGCGCTCACCGCCGTCGCAGAGCAGCGTCACCACCGACCCGGTACGGCCGGCCGCGCGCATCTGCGCGATCAGGTCGAACGCGCCCCACAGGTTGGTACCGGTCGAGCCGCCCAGCCGGCGGCCCAGCACCTCCGACGCGGCCCGCATGGTGGCGAGCGAGGCCGCGTCCGGTACCTGGATCATCCGGTCGACGACGGCGGGCTGGAACGACGCCTCGACGCCGGGGCGGCCGATCCCCTCGATCCGTGAGCCGCGGCCGGTGGTGGCCGACCAGTCGGCGTCGCGCCAGGCCAGGTAGTAGGCCGAGTTCTCCGGGTCCACCACGCAGAGCTTGGTGGGCAACCGCCGGTACCGGGCGTACCGGCCGATGGTGGCGCTGGTACCGCCGGTGCCGGCGCCGACCACGATCCAGTCCGGTACGGGGTGCCGCTCCAGGGCGAGCTGCGCGTAGATCGACTCGGCGATGTTGTTGTTGCCCCGCCAGTCGGTGGCGCGCTCGGCGTAGGTGAACTGGTCCATGTAGTGCCCGCCGAGGTCCTCGGCCAGCCAGCGCGCCTCGACCACCACCCGGGCCGGGTCCTCCACCAGGTGGCAGCGCCCGCCCTGGAACTCGATCAGCGCGATCTTCTCGGGCGAGGTGGTGGCGGGCATCACCGCCACGAAGGGCAGTCCGAGCATCCGGGCGAAGTACGCCTCGGAGACGGCGGTGGAGCCGGAGGACGCCTCGACGATGGTGCTGCGCGGTCCGATCCAGCCGTTGCAGAGGCCGTACAGGAACAGGGACCGGGCCAGCCGGTGCTTGAGCGAGCCGGTCGGGTGCACCGACTCGTCCTTGAGGTAGAGGTCGATCCCCCAGGCCCTGGGGAGCGGGAACGGCAGCAGATGGGTGTCGGCGGAGCGGTTCGCGTCCGCCTCGACGATGGCGATGGCCTCGATAACCCAGGCCCGGTCCGCGTCGTTACACCTATCGAGATGTTCCACGCGACGACCGTAACAACGACCGGACCCGAAACACGAAGATGATCATGCTCCCCGGCCCCGCCAGCGGCGGCCCGGCTGGTCAGGGCTGCGGCGGGCTGATCGGTTGGGGGCGATTCTCCCACTTTGTCGACAACGCGATGGCGGTACGGGTCGAGGCGACCCCGGCGACCCGGTTCAACCGCACGATCAGCTGTTCCAGCTCGACGATCGTACCGACGCGGGCCTTGAGCAGGAAGGACTCCACCCCGGCCATGAAGTAGCAGGACTCGATCTCGGGCATCAGCCGGAACGCCTCGAGCACGTCGTCGGTGTCGGCCCCGGAATCCTGGACGATGCCGATCAGAGCGGTGACGCCGAGCCCGATCGCCTCGGGTTCCACGTCGGCCCGGTAGCCGCGCACGACCCCGCTGGACTCCAGCTTGCCGACGCGTTCATGCACGGCCGGTGCGGAGAGCCCGACCTGGCGGGCGAGTTCGGCGTAGGAGAGTCGGGCGTTGCCGCGCAGCAGCTCCACCAGGCTCCGGTCGATGGCGTCCACGGACTACAGACCCTAATCGGCCCGGCTCGGGGCGCTCCGGGCGCGGTGGCGATGTGGCCGCTCGTGGCGCGTCACGGGCGAGAAGTTACCCTCTCAGAGCAGGCAAATCGGGCAAATCGATGGGGCTAACTACCCAGTCGGTACGTTTTCGCGTTCGCCGGACACGCCTCGCCCACGGTGTTGTAATTGCCGTACGTCCCTAACTAGGGCTCTGGCAGACACCTGTCCGGGGGGCAGTCTCACCAGTCTGGGGGCTTCGTCGAGCGAGGAGGGGCCGTGGACACTGGAGATCGTCTGCTGACGCCGGGCGAGGTGGCTGCGCTGTTCCGCGTCGATCCGAAGACCGTCACGCGGTGGGCCGCCGCCGGGCGGATCGGCAGCATCCGGACGCCCGGCGGGCACCGGCGCTTCCGCGAGTCGGAGGTACGGGCCCTGCTTGAGGGCGAGGGCATGCTCGACGAGGTCGACACGAACGTGGCAGACCGCCCGCGCAACGCGGGACCGGCGGCACCGGGCGGGCCCGGACCCGCCAACGCCGGCATGTACTGACCCAGCGAAGACCCCACCGTCACCGGCAGCGCCGCGAAGAATCAGCTCCGGTCCGCGTTGAGCCGGCCGGACCAGCGGGTGAAGAGCGAGTGCGGCACGCCGAGCCCGTCGAGCACCTTGCCGGCCACGAAGTCGACCAACTGTTGCGCACTCGCCCCGGCGCCCGCGCCGTAGAAGCCGGGACTGGCCGGCAGCACCACCGCCCCGGCGTCGTGCAGCGTGATCAGATGCTCCAGGTGACTGCGGGTCACCGGGGTCTCCCGGGGCACCACCACCACCCGCCGCCGCTCCTTGAGGTTCACCTCCGCCGCCCGTTGCAGCAGGTCCTTCGAGAGTCCGAGCGCGATGCCGGCGCAGGCCGCCGTGCTGGCCGGTACCACCGCCATGCCGCGCACCGGGTACGAGCCGCTGCTCGGCCCCGCGGCCAGGTCACCGGCCGGCCAGTAGCGCACGTCGGCCCCGCCGAGATCGCGGCCCAGCCAGGCGGCCAGGTCGTCGGCCCAGTGCGCGTCCCGGAACGGCCGGCCGGTCTCGTCCAGGATCGTCAGCCGGGCGGCCCGGGAGACCACCAGGTCCACCGGGTGACCGGCGTCGAGCAGCCCGCCGAGCACCGCCGCCGCGTACGGCGTACCGGAGGCCCCGGAGACCCCGAGCACCCACGGAATGCGGCGTACCTCGTCCGTCACGGCGTACCGGGCCGGGTCAGGGCCGCAACTCCAGCCGGAGGACGAGGTCCAGCAGGGCGAAGGCGAACAGGGCGATGCCGACGAAGCCGTTGGCGGTGAAGAAGGCCCGGTTCACCCGGGTCAGGTCGGTCGGGGTGACCACGACATGCTGGTACGCGAAGGCGAGCGCGGTCAGCAGCAGGCCGATCCACCACGGCCACGCGCCGAGCCAGTCGCCGCCGGCGTCGCCGCCCAGCCCGACCAGCGCGCCGAACCAGAGGAAGAGCGCGAAGGTGACCACGTGCGCGACCGTGGAGGCGACCAGGGCGAAGCGCAGCCCGTACCGGGCGGGCACGCTGTGCACCCCGATCCTCCGGTCGATCTCCATGTCCTGGCAGGCGTAGATCAGGTCGAAGCCGCCGATCCAGAGCCCGACCGCCGCGCCGAGAATCCAGGCCGGCCCGGAGCCGGCGAACGTGCCGGTCACCGCGAGCCAGCCGCCGACCGGCCCGACCGCCTGCGCCAGCGCCAGGATGGCGTGCGGCCAGTTGGTGAAGCGCTTGCCGTAGGGGTAGACGACCAGCGGTACCACCGCCAGCGGCGAGAGCACCAGGCAGAGCGGGTTGAGCAGCGCCGCCGCGGCGAGGAAGACGACCAGCGCGACCACCGCCCCGGTCCAGGCCGTGCCGACGCTCACGGCCCCGGTCACCAGTTCCCGCCCGGCCGTACGCGGATTGCGCGCGTCGATGCGGCGGTCGATGATGCGGTTCGCCGCCATGGCGAAGGTACGGGCGCCGACCATCGCGATCGTGATCAGCAGCAGGTCCCGCCAGCGCACCCGGCCCCCGTCGACCGCCATCGCGGTGAGCGCCGAGAGGTAGGCGAAGGGGAGCGCGAAGACCGAGTGCTCGATCGCGACGAGCTTGAGGAAGGACCGGACCCGGCCGTTCGTCCCGCGCGCGCCGCCCGGGGGCGGGCCGCCCGCCGCCGCGGCTCCGGTCGCCGGATCTCCCGCCGTACCGGTCGTGGGTGTGGCCGCCACCGTGCCTGGCTCGCTCACTGGATCCCGTACTCCTTCCACCGCTTGTCCACGAGGCTGCGGACCTCCGGCGACATGGTCATGCGTTCCGGCCAGCCCCGGGTGTAGCCCTCGGTCGGCAGCTTCCGGGTCGCGTCGACGCCGGCCTTGCCGCCCCAGAACTGCTGGTACGAGGCGTGGTCCAGGTGGTCGACGGGGCCCTCGGTCAGCAGCAGGTCCCGCGCGTAGTCGACGTTACCGAAGGCGCGGAACGCCACCTCCTGGTAGTCGTGCACGTCGCAGTCCTCGTCCACCACCACGATCAGCTTCGACAGCGAGAGCAGGTGGGCGCCCCAGATGGCGTTCATCACCTTCTGGGCGTGCTTGGGGTACCGCTTCCGGATCGAGACGATCACACAGTTGTGGAAGACCCCGGCGGCCGGCATGTCGTAGTCGACGATGTCCGGGATCAGCAGCCGCAGCAGCGGCAGGAAGATCCGCTCGGTCGCCTTGCCGAGCCCGTGGTCCTCCTGCGGCGGCTGGGAGGTGACGATCGAGTGGTAGACCGGCTCCCGCTGCATGGTCATCGCCTCGATGTGCAGCACCGGGAAGGGCTCGACCGGCGTGTAGAAGCCGGTGTGGTCGCCGAACGGCCCCTCGGGCAGGCGCTCCCCGGGCTCCAGGTAGCCCTCCAGCACGATCTGGGCGTTGGCCGGCACCTGTAGCGGCACGGTCAGGCAGTCGACCATCTCGACCCGCTCGCCCCGAAGGAATCCGGCGAAGAGGTATTCGTCGATGTCACCCGGCAGCGGCGCGGAGGCCGCGTACGAGATCGCCGGGTCGCAGCCGATCGCCACCGCGACCGGAAGCCGCTCGCCGCGCCGCTCCGCCACCGCGTGGTGCGCGGTGGAGTCCTTGTGGATCTGCCAGTGCATGCCGAGCGTGTTCGGCGAGTGCTGCTGCAACCGGTAGAGCCCCAGGTTCCGCTTGCCGGTCTCCGGGTGCTTGGTGTGGGTCAGGCCGAAGTTGTGGAAGATGCCGCCGTCGTCCGGCCAGACCTGCAACCCGGGCAGCCGATTCAGGTCGACGTCCGCGCCGCGGTAGACGACCTGCTGGCACGGCGCGGTCTTGACCTTCTTCGGCGGTACCGACTTGAGCTGGAGCACCTTGCCCAGCCCCTCCCGGATACCGGACCAGCCGACCGGCAGCTCCGGCTTGACCAGCGCGCCGATCCGGTCGCCGATCTCGTCGAGCCGCTCGACCCCGAGCGCCATCGCCATCCGGCGCTCCGTACCGAACAGGTTGATCGCGACCGGCATCTCGCCCCGGGTGGGCCGCTCGAAGAGCAGCGCCGGCCCGCCCGCGCGCACGGTACGGGTCACCACCTCGCTGATCTCCAGCGTCGGGTCGACCGGCACGGTCACCCGCCGCAGCTCGCCGGCCTGCTCCAGGGCGGCGAGGAACTCCTTGAGGTCGGGGTACGGGAAACCACGTGGGGCCATGCCTGCCAGTCTCGCGCACCGCCCGCCGGCCCCGGCACCCAGCCCCGTCGATCTAGGGCAAATCATCGTGAGTTGATCTCTAATCACCACGATTTGCCCTAGATCGACGGGGCGAGGCGGTGGTGGCGGCGGGGGTTACTCGCCGGTGTAGAGGCGGGGCAGGTCCACGAGGAGCACGTCGTCCCGGTCGGCCGCCAGGTCGCGGAGTTGGTCGGTACCGCCCTCGGCGCTGGCCAGTAGCAGCCGGGTCCGCTCCGCGTCCACCCCCGGACGGCGGCGCAGCACCTCCCGGGCCTGGACCAGCCGGTCGAGATCGGCGACGCCGAGCCGCCGCCCCCACTTCGCCTCGCCCACCGCCAGCAGCGGGCGGGGCCCGTCGGCGGGCGGCTCGCCGAGCGCCACGAGGTCGAGTTCGTGGCTGGTGCGGCTCGCCGGGTCGGTCAGCGTGCCGGCGTGCGCCTCCGCCACCGGGCCGCCCAGCGTCTCGGGTGCCGCGAACCGGAGCACCCACTGGCGTACCAGGTCCTCGAAGCGCGGCCCGAGCACCGCGCTCGCGTACCGCCGCTGCGAGCGGCGCCAGACGTCGGCGCCCCGGCGCTGCTCCAGCGCGGTCCAGGTCGGCTTCATCACCGCCTGGTAGAAGGTCACCAGCGGCTCGGTGATGAGGTACCGGCTCCGGCCGCCGCGCAGCGGGTCCGGGTCCCGGGCCAGCAGGCCCGCGTCCTCCAGCACGGTGAGGGCGTGCGACAGGTCCGTCGCCTTGCGGCCGATGTACCCGGCGATGCCGCCCCGGGTCGCGTTCCCCTCGGCCACCGCGGCGAGCACCGAGTGGTAGAGCGCGGTCTCCCGCAGGTCGGGATCCTCGGCCAGCAGGTAGCGGGCCTCCCGGAAGAGCGGTCGGGCCGGGTTCAGCACCGCCCGGACGACCCAGTCGTCGAAGTCCTCCGCCCCGCTCGGGGCGTCGTCCTGGACGTACTCCCGCCGGTAGGCCGGCGTGCCGCCGACGATGGCGAAGACCCGCACCGCCAGCGCGGGGTCCGTCATCCCCCAGAAGGCGGCGGCGGCCCGGAAGTCCAGCGGGGCCACCGGCAGCTCCAGCCCGGCCCGGCCGCGCAGCGGGGCCGACCCGGCGAGCAGCCCGCCCATGAAGGAGAGCGCCGAACCGCAGAGCAGCAGGCGGGTACGGGAGGCCGTCCGCTCCGGGCGCCCGGGGGTCAGCGCGTGCTGGATGATCGACGGCAGGTCCCGGCTGGCCCGCGCCAGGTACGGGAACTCGTCCAGCACGACGGTGGTGGGTCGCTCGCGCCCGAGCGCGAGCAGCGCGTCCACGGCCTCGCCCCAGTCCGCGAGGTTCAGCGGTCCGGGCGCCTCCAGGTGGCGTCCGAGGGCCGTGCCGAGCCGCCGCAGCGAGTCCGTCTCGGTGGCCTCGGTCGCCCCGAAGTAGAAGCCCCCGGTCGCCCGCGCCAACTCGTACAGCAGCAGGGTCTTGCCCTGCCGGCGGCGTCCGCTGACCACGCCGAGCGTCGCGCCGGGGCGCTCGTCGCCGACGAACCGCGCCAGCTCCGCCCACTCGGCGTCCCGATCGAAGATCTCCGCGGGCTTGCCCGGTAGCACCATCGCCGCCCCAGGTTAGGACTACATTTATTAGAAGTGTAGTCCTAAATCTCGCGGGCAACCGCGGCGCGGGGCCGACGGAGGAATGTCCCGGTACGCCGAGGGCCCGCGAACGGATCGCGGGCCCTCGGGGACGGATCGCCGGTCCGGCCGGCGGCGCGCCGACCGAAGGCGCCGGTTAGTTCACACCGGCGTACGAGTGCAGGCCGGAGATGAAGAGGTTCACGCCGAAGAGGTTCATCAGCATGGTCGCGAAGCCGAGCACGGCGATCCACGTCGCCACGTTGCGCTTCACGCTCGGGGTGGCGCGGGCGTGCAGGTAGCCGGCGTAGACGACCCACGAGATGAAGGCCCAGGTCTCCTTCGGGTCCCAGCCCCAGTACCGGCCCCAGGCCGCCTCGGCCCAGACGGCGCCCGCCATCACGGCGAACGTCCAGATCGGGAACGCGAAGGTGTGCAGCCGGAACGTCAGCCGCTCCAGCGTGGCGGCGGCGGGCACCCGCGCGCCGAGCGTGTACGGGAAGCTCCGCTTGCCCTGCTCGTAGCCGTTGCGGATCAGGTACATGACGGCCGGCACCGCGGCGAGCAGCAGCAGGCCCGAGGAGAGCACCGCCGCCGTGACGTGGATGACGAACCAGTACGAGTTGAGCGCCGGCACCAGCGGCACGATCGGCGTGTAGAGCACCAGCCCGGCGACGCCGAGCAGCAGCACCATGGCGAGCGCGACGAAGAGCCCGAGGTGCCGGATCGCCGGCCGGCGGGAGAGCACGACCAGCCACGCGGTGGCGCCGACGAAGGTCACCGAGAGCACGAACTCGTACATGTTGCCCCAGGGCATGCGGTCCGCCGCGATACCCCGGGTGGTGATCACGCCGAGGTGCGCGAGCGCCCCGAGCACCGTCACCGCGACGGCGATGCGGCCGGCGAGCGCCGCACGGCCCGGGCCCCGGTCCACGTCGGCGGCGGGCACCTTCTCCACCCGCGGCGGCTCCGCGCCCGGGCCGGTACCGCCCGCGCCGCCGACGCCGGCGCCGACCAGCACCCGCTCGCGGGCCGGGCGTACCACGGTCCGGCCGACCATCGCACGGTTGCCGAGGGCGTACTCGGCCGCGTGGCAGATCATCGCGACGAGGTACGCGAAGATCGCGACCACCAAAAGTTGATCCGAGAGTGCGGCCATCACTCGCTCTCCTCCTGCGTCCCGGCGCGTCGCACCGCGGCGACCAGTTGGTTGAACTCCTCGGCGAACCCGGAATAGTCGGTGCGCGGCAGGCCACCGGCCTCCACGAAACTACTACGCGCCGTCGTGGATTCGCTCAGCGGGTCGGAAAGCGCCGGGTCCGGCGCCGCGGTTCCCCCGTTCGAGTCCGCCGCCCGGTCGGGATCGGGCCCGCCGGCCGGGCTCTGCGCCGACGGGTCGGCCGGGAGCACCCGGAACCAGACCCGACGCCGGCGCCCGGTCAGCGTCAGCATCAGCCCGACCAGCAGCAGCGCCGAGCTGACCAGCACGATCTTCTCGCCCGGGTCGTACCGGACGGAGAGCGTCACGAACTGGCGGCTGCCGACGAACTCCACCGACGAACCGTCGTCGAGGGTCCACTTCTCGCCGGGCCGCAGCAGCTTGCCGTCGCCGACCTGCTTGAGCTTGCCGGTCCGGATCTGCCGCTGGTCGAGCTGGTAGACCGAGCCCGGGATGCCGGCCTCCAGCCCGAGGTTGCCCCGGTACGGGATCAGCATCAGGCCGGGCGAGCGCTCGGCCGGAAAGACCGACCGCACGTACGGCGGCTGGTCCGGCATGGTCGGCAGGTAGATCCCCTCGAAGGCGACCTGCTGGTTCGGGTCGCGCTTGCCGGTCTTCGGGTCGATGTTCACGTCCTGGAAGGTGGCCACGCCCTCGCCGGTCAGCATCGCGTCGGTGGTCGGGAAGGGCGCGATGCTGGTCAGCGACTTCCCGTACCGGTCGGTGTACCGGATGATCGGGGCGTACCCGTGCCCCAGCAGGTAGACGTTGGCGCCGTGCAGCCGCAGCGGCGAGTTGACCGAGAAGGTCGCGCTGCGGGACGGCCGGCCGCGCTCGTCGACCCGTACCGTCGCGCTGAAGCTCTTCGGCTGCCCGGAGTCGAGGTAGCTGGCCTTGAAGTCGGTCAGCT
The DNA here is from genome assembly GCF_040676675.1 of Micromonospora sp. NPDC049559. Taxonomy (NCBI): domain Bacteria; kingdom Bacillati; phylum Actinomycetota; class Actinomycetes; order Micromonosporales; family Micromonosporaceae; genus Micromonospora; species Micromonospora sp. NPDC049559. The sequence continues at coordinate 17,934 of NZ_JBFAPK010000001.1, forward strand.
CCAGGCAGAACGGCGGCAGGTCCCCGTCGTCGACGCGCGGGCCGAGGCCCTGCTCGTCGAACTGCTGGAGGGTGTTGCAGAACGCCTTGTCCGCGCCGCCGACCAGCAGGCGGTTGCCGTGCCAGCCGTACCAGGCGCCGTAGCCCACCCCGACCAGCACGGCGAGCAGGGTGACGTGGAAGAGCAGGTTCCCGGTCTCCTTGAGGTACCCCTTCTCGGCCGAGACCGTGCCGCCCCGGACCGCGACCCGCCAGCGGCGCCGGCGCAGCACGGCCGCGATGGCCCGCGCCGTACCCTCCTCGTCGTCACCGCCCCCGGACCTGGCGTCCCCGGACCCGGCGACCGACCAGCTCGCGTACTGCGGCAGCCGCCGCAGGTGGCGCGGCGGAGCCGGTGGTACGGCGCGCAGCGCGCGGTAGTGGTCGCGCAGCCGGGGCACGATGCACCCGATCAGCGAGGTGAAGAGCAGCAGGTAGATCGCGGAGAACCAGACCGAGGCGAAGACCTCGAAGGCGCCGAGCCGGTCCAGCACCGGGGCGAGCTTGGGATGCTGGACGAAGTACGCGTTGACCTTCTCGGCGCTGATGGCGCGCTGCGGCAGCAGCGAGCCCGGGATCGCCGCGACCGCGAGCAGGAAGAGCAGCACCAGGGCGGTACGCATACTGGTGAGCTGCCGCCACGAGTTGCGCAGCAGCGCCCACAGCCGGTTCGGCCGCCGGGGCGGCGGTTGTTCCGGGGCCGCCACCCGGTCCTCGACCAGGGTCATCAGATGCCCACCTCCCCCACGCCGACCGTGCCGCGCAGCCAGATCACGAAGTCCTGCCAGCCGCCGGTGAGCAGGGCGAGCCCGACGACGATGAGCAGCGCGCCGCCGAGCCGGGTGACCCAGCGGCTGTTGCGGCGGACCACCCGGAAGACCCCGAGCAGCCGCTGGAAGCCGAGCCCGAAGGCGACGAAGGGGAGCCCGAGCCCGAGGCAGTACGCCACCGCGAGCACCACCGCGCGGTCGGCCTTGCCCGAGACCGCGGACATCGTGATCACCGCGCCGAGGGTGGGGCCGACGCAGGGGATCCAGGAGAGCGCGAAGACCGCGCCGAAGACCGGCGCGGCGAGCAGCCCGGCGTTGGGCAGCCGGTGGATCCGGAACTCGCGCTGCATGCCCGGTACCAGGCCGAGGAAGGCGAGCCCCAGCACGATGACCAGCACTCCCGCGCCGATCTCCAGGGCCCGCCGGTGGGTGAAGAAGACCCCGCCGATCTGGGCGGCCAGGACCGCGGTGAGGACGAAGACCACCGTGAAGCCGCCGATGAAGAGCGCCGACCCGGCGAGCACCCGGCCCTTGACCACACCGATCGAGCGGGTCCTCGCGACGGCGAGCGTGGCGGTCGGGCCGGCGGCCCCGGCCCCGCTCCCGGCGGCCCCGGCCCCGGTCCCGGCGGTCGGGGCGGCGGAGCGGCCGGCGGGCGGCGTGCGGGTGGTCCGCCCCTCCAGTTCGCTGCCGGCCAGCCCGGTGATGTACGAGAGGTAGCCCGGCACCAGCGGCAGCACGCACGGGGAGAGGAAGCTGACCAGCCCGGCGAGCGCCGCCGCGCCGATGGCCAGCAGCAGCGGCCCGCCGTTGGCGATCTCCCGGAAGGTCTCGCCCATCAGCGCGCGCCGTCCGCCGGCCGCTCGGCGGCCACCCGGGCGACGATCGGTTCGAGGTCGTCCCGGCGGACCGCCTTGCGGATCACCACCGCGATGCGTCCCTGGCGGTCCAGCACCACGGTCGCCGGGGTGGAGTTCGGCGGGATCTCGAAGGCGAGCGCCTGCCGGCTGGCGGGGTCGAAGAGGCTCGGGTAGCTGACCCGGCCCTGCTCGAACGCCCGGGCCTTGTCCCGCTGGTCCTGGACGTTGACACCGAGGAAGCGCACCCCGGACGCCTTGGTCGCCTGGTACGTGCCCTCCAGGTCGTCGGCCTCGGCGACGCAGGGCGCGCACCAGGAGCCCCAGAAGTTGACCACCACGACCTGGCCGAGGTCGGCGCTCAGGTCGTACGTGCCGCCGTCGAGTAGCTCGCCGGAGACCTTCACCGGGCCCGGCCGGTCGCCGGGCGCGCAGGTGATGATCCCGTCGGCCGAGCTGTCGCACTTCTCCTGCCACCCGCCGCCGGAGCAGCCGGCCAGCGCCACCGCCGCGACCACGGCGAGCAGCGCGGCGAGAACGATCCGGGGCGGGCGGACCATGTCAGGCTCCCTTGGCCGTCCGGGCGCCCGGCGACATGGCCACCAGGTGCGCCGCCGGCTCGCTGTAGCCGATGCCGACGACCTTGGCACCGTCGAAGTGGAACGAGGTCAGGCTCGCCAGGCCGCACTGCCGCTTGCGCGGATCGTGCCAGAGCCGCTTGCGCTCGACGTACCGGCGCAGGGTCCAGATCGGCAGCTGGTGCGAGACGCAGACCGCCTCGCGCCCCTCGGCCGCGACCCGGGCGGCGTGCAGCGCGGCGAACATCCGCGACGCGATCACCCGGTACGCCTCGCCCCAGGAGGGGGTGACCGGGTCGCGCAGCACCCACCAGTTGCGCGGGTCGCGGAACGAGCCGTCGCCGGGCGAGACCCGCTTCCCCTCGAACCAGTTGGCGCTCTCGATCAGCCGCTCGTCCACCGCCACCGGCAGGTTGAACTGCGCGGCGATCGGTTCGGCGGTCTGCTGGGCGCGCTCCAGCGGGCTGGCCACCACGTACGCGATGTCGCGCTCGGCGAGCGCCTGCGCCGCCGCCTTCGCCATCTGTACGCCCAGCTCCGAGAGGCGGTACCCGGGCAGCCGGCCGTAGAGGATCTTTTCGGGGTTGTACACCTCGCCGTGCCGCAGCACGTGGACGACCGTGTGGCTCATCGCGGCGACTCCCCGCCGGTCGTCCGGAGCCCCGCACACCAACCCTGAGCGGTCAACCCACTACCCCCCGTGTCTCGCCCCTACCGCTGCCGCGGCGGCGGCCGCGGCCGGCAACGCCGCCTCGATCTGCGCCAGCGCCTCGTCGTCCAGCACCGCCGAGACGAACCACGCCTCGAACGCGCTGGGCGGCAGGTAGACGCCGCGGGCCAGCATCTCGTGGAAGAACGCCTTGAACGCGTCGCCGTCCTGGGTCCGCGCCGTGTCGTAGTCGTACACCTCGGCGTCGGTGAAGAAGATCGAGAACATGTTTCCCGCGTACGACAGCCGGTGCGGCACGCCCGCGGCGGTCAGCGCCTCGGTGGCCAGCCGGCTCACCAGCGCGGCGTTCTCGTCGAGCCGCCGGTAGACGGCCTCGTCGGCCAGGCGGAGCGTGGCCAGGCCGGCGGCGCAGGCGAGCGGGTTACCGGAGAGCGTGCCGGCCTGGTACACCGGCCCGGAGGGCGCGAGCTGCGCCATCAGCTCGGCCCGGCCGCCGAAGGCCGCGGCCGGCAGCCCGCCGCCCATCACCTTGCCGTACGTGTAGAGGTCGGCGTCGACCGGCTCCCGCCCGGCCCAGCCGCCCCGGGAGACCCGGAATCCGGTCATCACCTCGTCGACGATGAGCAGCGCGCCGTACGCGTGCGCGATGCTCGCGAGACCGGCGTTGAAGCCGTCGCGCGGAGCCACCACGCCCATGTTGCCGGCCGCCGCCTCGGTGATGATCGCGGCGATGTGCTGGCCCTCGGCGGCGAAGACGGCCTCGACCGCGGCCAGGTCGTTGTAGGGCAGCACGATGGTGTCGCCGGCCGCCGCGCCGGTGACCCCCGGCGAGTCCGGCAGCGCGCCGAGTTCGCCGCTCGCCTCGGCCGCGGCGGCGAGCGTGGCGACGCCGGAGCCGGCCGCCGCGAGCAGGGCGTCGACGTGGCCGTGGTAGCAGCCGGCGAACTTTACGATCTTGGAGCGGCCGGTGCAGCCGCGGGCGAGCCGGATCGCCGACATCGTCGCCTCGGTGCCGGAGTTGACCAGGCGCACCTGCTCGACCGGCGTACGGGCGACGATCTCCGCCGCCAGCTCCACCTCGCCGGGGGTGGGGGTGCCGAAGCTGGTACCGGCGGCGGCGGCCTGCTGCACGGCGGCGACGATCTCGGGGTGCGCGTGCCCGAGGATCAGCGGGCCCCAGGAGCAGACCAGGTCGACGTAGCGCCGGCCGTCCGCGTCGAATAGCCACGGGCCGGTGCCGCGCACCATGAAGCGGGGTGTGCCGCCGACCGCCCGGAAGGCGCGTACGGGCGAGTTGACCCCGCCCGGCACGATGGTGCGGGCGCGGTCGAAGAGGGCCTCGGAGGCCGGCGCGGCGGCTGGGTAGCGGTCGCTGCCGGGCGTATGCGTCTCGGTCACGGTGCCGCCATTGTGTCAGCGCCCACCCGACGTCACGCCAGCCACCCCTGCCCAGGGGTAACCCCGCTCACGCGGGTCCGCCCGCCACGGACCGGCCGAGAACGGCGCAGTGAGCGCGTTTCCGCCCATACCGGCCCGGCTTGCCGGGCCGGTACTTCTAGATCGCGATAGGCTGACAGCCGTGGAGCGCGCGGAGCTGTCCATCACGGTGCAGCGATCGAACGACGAGGCGGTGGTCAGCCTCGCCGGAGAGATCGACATGCTCACCGCCACCCGGTTGTCCAACGTCGTCAACGAGGTACTCAGCGAGGCGCCGCCCCGGATCGTGCTCGATCTGGCCGGCGTGACGTTCTGCGACTCGCAGGGTCTCGGCACCCTCGTGGTGCTCAGCCGCAAGGCCAGCCACGCGCAGAGCCTGCTGGTGCTCACGAACGTCGGGGAGTTCCTGCTCCGGGTGCTGGACATCACCGGGCTCCGGTCCGCGTTGATGATCCGCAACGAGCAGGCCGCCGGCTGAGCACGCGCACCGTGCCGAGGCCGCTGCGGGTCACCACCCGGAACGCCGCCTTCCAGCAGTGGCAGGCGCTGCTGACCAACCGTACGAAGCGCCAGCGCGCCGGCGAACTCCTGGTGCAGGGCGTACGCCCGATCACGCTGGCGGTCGAGCACGGCTGGACCGTACGGGCCCTGCTGCACGCCGACCGCGGCCCGCTCTCCGGCTGGGCGCGGGAGCTGCTGGACCGGGTACCGGCGACCCCGGTGGCGATGGCGCCCGAACTCCTCGCGGAGCTGGGCGGCAAGGACGACGAGGCGCCCGAACTGCTCGCCGTGGTGGCGCTCCCCGAGGACGACCTGGGGCGGATACCGGTTGGCCCGGGGCTGCTCGTGGTCGTCTTCGACCGGCCGACCACGCCCGGCAACATCGGCACGCTGGTCCGCTCCGCCGACGCGTTCGGCGCCTCCGGCGTCGTGATCACCGGTCACGCGGCGGACCCGTACGACCCGAAGGCGGTACGGGCCAGCACCGGCTCGGTCTTCTCGGTCCCCGTGGTACGGGTCCCCACGCACCGTGCGGTGGTCGAGTGGGTCGACGGGCTGCGCTCGGCCGGCCTGCCGGTGCGGATCGTCGGTACCGACGAGCGCGGCGAGGTCGAGCTCGCCGAGCAGGACCTGACCGGCCCGGAGCTGGTGCTGGTCGGCAACGAGACCCACGGCCTGAGCGCCGCCTGGCGGCAGACCTGCGACCGGATGGTCCGCATCCCGATCGGCGGGGCCGCCAGCTCGCTGAACGCCGCCGCCGCGGCCACCGTCGTGCTGTACGAGGTGGCGCGGCAGCGGTCGGTCGGGGCGGCCGGCGGCATCCCGGCCCAGCCGGGCCGGCGGCCCGCCGGCTGAGCGGCCCGCCGGCTGAGCGGCCCGCCGGCTGAGCGACCCGGCTCGGCCGAGGCGGGCACTCGCCCGGCTGCTCAGCTCACCGGCCGGGGCGGGCACTCGCCCGGCTGCTCAGCTCACCGGCACGTCCCGGCGACGGAAGCCGGCGAGCCCGGCGGCGGTCAGCACCAGCGCCACGCCGAGCAGCCAGGCCAGCGGCGGTACGGTCAGCTCCCCGCCGGGCAGCCTCGGTACGTGGGTGAAGGGCGAGACGTCGAGCAGCGCCTGGCTCAGCCGCAGGACCGCGCCGAGCTGGCCGAGCAGCACGCAGGCGGCCAGCGCGGCCCAGCTCACGACGGTCAGCCGCGGCACGAGGCCGAAGAGCGCGACGGCGAGCCCGGCGAGCACCCAGACGGCGGGCAGCTGCACCAGCGCGGCACCGAGCACCCGGGGCAGCTGTCCCCAGGTGTCGCCGGCCGCGGCGCCGTAGCTCAGGGCCGTGGCGGCCCCGCCCACGGCGAGCACGACGGCCGGCCCGAGCAGCGCGAAGACCAGGTGCCCGCCGGTCCAACGCAGCCGCGGTACGGCGGCGGCCAGCAGCGGCTCGCTGCGCAGCGCCGCCTCCTCGGTGCGCATCCGCAGCGCGGCCGAGATGGCGTACCCGGCGGCGCCGAGCGCGACGAGGCCCATCATCCCGGCCAGGTACGCGTCCACGAACCCCGTCTGGCCGCCCATCCGGACCAGGATCTCCTCCAGGTCGGGGCTGTTGTCGGCCGCCTCGCGGACCGCGTCGGCGGCACCGCCGAGCACCGTCCCGAGCACCCCGAACCCGACTGACCAGCCGATCAGCGCGTTGCGATGCAGACGCCAGGCCAGCGCCAGCGGGCTGCGCAGGGACGGTGCGGCCGTCGCCGGGCCGAGCCGGGGCGGCAGAACGCCGGCGGCCACATCCCGGCGGGCGGAGAGCGCGTACGCCAGCGCGGCCAGCGTGACGGCCAGCCCGGCGGCGGGCGCGAGCACCCACCACCGCTCCCCGGCGAAGGCCCGGATCTGCTGTACCCAGCCGACCGGGGAGAGCCAGCTCAGCCACCCCAGCCCGCCGTCGCGGCCGCCGGAGTCGCCGGCGAGGCGGAGCAGGAAGGCGAGGCCGAGCACGCCGAGACCGAGGCCCCGCGCCGCGCCCGCGCTCTCGCTCAGCTGGGCGGTGACCGCGCCGACGGCCGCGAAGACCGCGCCGCTGGCCAGCACCGCCAGGCCGAACGCGACCGCACCGGTGGCCGGCAGCCCCTGGCCGAGCAGCCCGAGCGCGGCCAACAGGCCGAGCACCGCGTCCGCGCCGACCGTGACGAGCAGCGCGGCGGTGAGCCCGGCGTGCCGGCCGAGGGCGGCGGAGCCGAGCAGTTCCCGCCGGCCCGCCTCCTCCTCGGTACGGGTGTGCCGGACGACCGTGAGCAGGCTGGCCAGGGCGATGATGGCGAGCAGGAAGCCGCACCGCTGGACGGTCAGCGCGCCGAGGCTGTCGCCGTGCAGCGGCCCGAGCAGCGCCACCATCGAGGGGTTGCTCGCCGTGCCGTTGGCGTACGCCGTGAGGCCGGCCTGGGTCGGATACAGCTCGGCGAGGCTCGACGCGTACACGGTCGGCAGGGCGGCGAGCGCGAGGATCCACAGCGGCAGGATCACCCGGTCCCGCCGCAGGATCAGCCGGACGAGCCCTCCCGCGCCGGGGGTCGCGCTCCCGCCGCCCGGCCCGCTCACCGCGTCACCTCGGCGTGCCGCGCCTCGCCGGCCGGGCCCGCCCCGCTCCCGGCGCCCGCCGAGCCCGGCTGCGCCTCGTAGTGGCGCAGGAACAGCTCCTCCAGCGTCGGAGGCTGGCTGGTCAGCCCGCGTACGCCGATCGCGGTGAGCCGGCGCAGCGCGGCGTCCAGCTCGGGGTTGTCGACGTCGAAGCGGACGCGGTGGCCGTCGACGCGCAGGTCGTGCACGCCCGGCAGGTCGGCGAGCCCGTCCGGCGCGCCGGCCAGCTCGGCCTCGATCGAGGTACGCGTCAGGTGGCGCAGCTCGCCCAGCGTGCCGGTCTCCACGTCCCGACCGCTGCGGATGATCGTGACCCGGTCGCAGAGCGCCTCGACCTCGGCGAGAATGTGGCTGGAGAGCAGTACCGTCCGCCCGTTCCGCTTCTCCTGGCCGATGACGTTCTGGAAGACCTCCTCCATCAGCGGGTCGAGCCCGGAGGTCGGCTCGTCGAGGATCAGCAGCTCGACGTCGGAGGCGAGCGCGGCCACCAGGCCGACCTTCTGCCGGTTGCCCTTGGAGTACGCGCGGCCCTTCTTGCGCGGGTCGAGTTCGAAGGCGTCCAGCAGCTCCGCCTTGCGCCGCTGGTCGAGCCCGCCCCGCAGCCGGCCGAGCAGATCGATCACCTCACCGCCGGAGAGGTTGGGCCAGAGGGTGACGTCGCCCGGCACGTACGCGAGCCGCCGGTGCAGCGCGACCGCGTCCCGCCAGGGATCGCCGCCGAGCAGCCGGGCGGTGCCGGCGTCGGCGCGGAGCAGACCGAGCAGGACCCGGATGGCGGTGGATTTCCCGGCCCCGTTCGGGCCCAGGAAGCCGTGCACCTCGCCGGTGCGGACCGTCAGGTCGAGCCCGTCGAGCGCGCGGGTCCGGCCAAAGGTCTTGACCAGGCCGGACACTTCAATGGCGTTTTCCATGTATCAGACGCTACGCTTGCTTCACAACTTTGTGAAGCGAGTGGAATCTGACAGGATCGGGGGGTGAGTCAGGACCGGGAGGCCCGCATGCCCGATACCAAACCGCCGCCGCGTGACGACGAGGCGATCCGCCTCTTCGTCGAACGGATGGCGCTGACCATGAGCGAGCTGGGCTTCCCCCGGATGGCGGCCCGGGTCGTCTACACGGTGATGAGCGCCGACGACCCGATGACCGCCGCCGAGATCGGCGAGCGGCTGGGCGTCAGCCCGGCGGCGATCTCCGGCGCGGTCCGCCACCTGACCCAACTCGGGATGCTGATCCGCGAGCCCGTGCCCGGCTCCCGCCGGGACCGCTACCGGGTGCCCGAGGACAGCTGGCTCGAGGTCCTCAACCTCAAGGGCGGCGTCTACAAGATGTTCGCCGACATGGCCGACGAGGGCGTACGGGCGCTCGGCGAGCAGACCCCCGGCGGCCGGCGCGTCGCCTACATGCGGGACTTCTTCGTCTTCGTCCAGGGCGAGATCGACGGGATGGTCGCCCGCTGGCGGGCCAGCCGCCAGGCCTGACGCGGCCCTTCACGTCGATCATGGACTTGTGGTCGGCGATACGTCCGGGAAGGGGCTTCTGTCCCGGCCACGACTCCATGATCGACAGCGAGGGCGTACCGTCGGCCCGTGCCCCCCACGCCGCCCCCGGCCGCCGTGACCGAGTTCCAGTTGCTCGGGCCGGTGCGGGCGTATCGGGCGGGGCGGCAGTTGCCGATCGGCCGGCGCCGGGAACGCTGCCTGCTCGCGGTGCTGCTGCTGGAGGCCAACCGCCCCGTCGCCGTGGCGCGGCTGCTGGACCTGCTCTGGGACGGCGAGCCGCCCGACTCCGCCCGGGCCAGCCTGCACACGCACGTCTCCCGGCTGCGCGGGTGCCTCGACCCGGACGGCGACGGCGACGCGGGCGTACGGCTGCACGCCCGCGACGGCGGGTACCTGCTGGAGACCGACCGCGACCGGGTGGACGCGCACCGCTTCACCGACGCGGTCGCCGGGGCCCGGGAACTCGGCGACGCCGCGGCCCGGGCGGCCCTGCTGCGCCGGGCGCTGGCGCGGTGGCGCGGACCGGCGCTCGCCGACACCGCGTCCGGACTGCTCTACCAGCGGGTCGCCGCCGAACTGGACGAACTCCGGCTGGTGGCGACCGAACTCGCCCTCGACGCCGAACTCGAATGCGGGCGGCACGAACGCCTGGTCGGCGAGCTGACCGGTCTCGTCGCCGACCATCCGCTGCGGGAAGGGCTGTGGGAGCGGCTCGCGCTGGCGCTGTACCGGTCGGGCCGGCAGGCCGAGGCGCTGGCCGCGCTCGGCCAGGCCCGTCAGCGGTTCGCCGAGGAGTTGGGGCTCGAACCCGGCCCACGGCTGCGCCGGTTGCAGCGGGCGATCCTGACCGGGGACCCGGAGCTGTCCCCGCCCGCCGCGCGCGAACCGACGACCGGCGCCGCGGGCGGACCTCCCGGAAGCAGGGGCGGGGGCGACGCGGCAGCCGGCGGACCGCCGACGGCCGGCGGCGCGGGCGGATCTCCCGGACGCGGGGGCGACGCGGCGGCCGGCGGACCGACGACCGGCACCGCGGGCGAACTTTCCCGGAGCGGAAGCGGCGCGGCGGCCGCCGGACCACCGACGGCCGGCGACGGAGGACCGCGCGCGACCGGGGACGGACCTGCCGCGAGCGACGGCGACGAGGCGGGCGGCGCCGTGCGGGCGCCCCGGCAGCTGCCGATGGACATTCCCCAGTTCACCGGCCGCGAGCACGAGATCGGGCAACTGGAGGCGATCGCCAAGCTGGTGCCGGAGCGGCTCTCCGACGGCAGCACCGGCACGGTGGTCTGCGTGGTCGAGGGAATGGCCGGGGTGGGCAAGACCCGGCTGGCGATCCACGCCGCGCACCGGCTGGTCGGGCAGGGCCGGTTCGACGAGATCCAACTCTGGGCCGACCTGCGCGGCTTCGACCCGGACCGCCGGCCCGCCGACCCGGCCGCGGTGCTGGAGACGTTCGTCCGGCTGCTCGGCGTACCGGGGCAGCAGGTCCCGGACAGCCTGGAGGCCCGGGCCGCCCTCTACCGCGACCACCTGGCCGGCCGGCGGGCCCTGGTGCTGCTCGACAACGCGGCGAGCGAGGAGCAGGTCCGGCCGCTGCTGCCCGGCAGCGCCACGTGCTTCGTACTGGTCACCAGCCGGCACCACCTCACCGGGCTGGAGGGCGCGTTGCCGCTGCCGCTGGACGTCTTCACCCCGCGCGAGGCGGTCGACCTGCTCGCCCGCGTCGCCGGGCACCAGCGGGTCGCGGCCCAACCGGAACAGGCCGCCCGGATCGCCGAACTCTGCGGGCACCTGCCCATCGCGGTCACCCTCGCGGCCCGTCGCCTCCAGGCCCGGCCGAGCTGGACCATGGGCGAGCTGGTGTCCCGGCTGGACGTCGCCGACCAGCGGCTCGGGCAGCTCTCGGCGGGGCGCCAGGCGGTGCAGGCCACCTTCGACATGTCGTACCAGGCGCTGACCCCGCCGCAGCAGGGGCTCTTCCGGCTGCTGGGGCTGCACCCGGGCGACGACGTGACCGCCGAGGCCGCCGCCGCGCTGGCCGACACGAGCCGGCACGAGGCGGACGGGCTGCTCGAAGCGCTGCTCGACGAGCATCTGCTCCAGCAGAGCACCCCCGACCGGTACCGGATGCACGACCTGGTCCGCCTCTACGCCCGGGACCTGGCCCAGCGGGAGGAGCCCGGGTCGCGCCGCGACGGCTCCCTGGCCCGCCTGCTCCGGCACTACCTCGCGGGCGCCGAACAGGCGACCCGGCTGCTGCACCCGACCGAGTCGCGCCGGGTCTCCGGCACCGCGCACTCCGGCGGCGCCGCCGACCCCGGGTGGCGCGGCGCCGCCCCGCTCGGTACGCCCGCCGCGGCGATCGCCTGGACCGAGGCGAACCTGGCCAATATGGTCGCCGCCGCGTACCAGGCCGCCGAGACACCCGGCGCGGGCCCGTCCGCCGAGACGCCCGACGCGGGCCCGTCCGCCGAGACACCCGGCGCCGGGCCGCCGCCCCCGGGCGCCGACGCGCGCGGCGGGCTGCCGGGCCTGGTCGTCCGCCTCATCGTGGCGCTCTACCGCCCGCTGGCCAACCGGGGGCACTCGCGCGAGCGGATCTCGCTCAACCAGCTCGCCGTACGGATCGCGCGGCGCACCGGTGACCGGCACGGCGAGGCGCAGGCGCTGGAGGACCTGGGCACGATCTACGGCCAGATCGGCGCGCTCGACGAGGCGATCGAGTACAACGAGCGGGCCCTGGCGGCCTGGCGCCGGATCGGCAACCGGATCGGCGAGGTGGGCTGCCTGGTCGGGCTCGGCATCACGTACCGGCAGCTGGAGCGCTACGAGGAGGCCGTCGCGCAGCTGCGGGCCGGCCTCGCGGTCAGCCAGGAGATCGGGAACGAGGCGGGGCGCTGCTCGATCCTGAACCACCTCGGCCTGGTGCAGCAGGCGCTCGGACACTTCGACGAGGCGATCGCCTCCCACCGGGAGAGCATCGACCGCTGCCACCGGCGCGGGGACGTGCTGGGCGAGGCTATCGCCCTGGCCAACCTCGGCTGGGCGTACCAGCGCTCCGGGCGGGGCGCGCCCGCGGTCGAGTGCCACGGGCGGGCGCTGGCGCTCTTCGAGTCCATCGAGGACCGGTACAACGTCGCCGAGCAGCTCTGGGGCCTCGGACAGGCGCACCACCTGCTCGGCGACCCGGAGGGGGCGCGGGCGTACTGGCGGCGCTCGACCACGCTGCTGCGCGAGATGGGCATGACCGACCTCGGCTGGGACGACGACCTGCCGGCCGGGGCCGCACCGGAGCTGCCCGAGATCATCCGACTCAACACCTGACCGTCCACTCCGGACGTGGCGGCCGTCGGTCCCGGCCGGCCGGCCGCGCCGGCGGTACGATCGCGCGATGACCTGGCCCGTCAGTGATCTGGTCACCGACCGCGTACGCGTGCTGCTCCAGGAGCGTCCGGTGGTCGCGCTGCACCGCGGGCTGGTCGACGCGATCGTCGCCGGCACCCGGGACGGCCGGGGCGTACAGGTGGTGACCCCGGACAGCAGCCGGATGACCGTACCGCTGCGGCTCGCCCTGGTGGGCGAGGAGAGCCGCTGGGTGGTGCAGGACGGGGACCGCCGCTACTTCGACGGGCTCACCGGCGAGCGGCTGCGCTGGGGCGACGGGGCGTTCGTGGCCGACGACGACACCGGCGCGGCGGACCACGGCGCCGCCGTGCTGCCGGGCAACGCCGAAATGCTGCCGGGCGGCGCCGCCGTGCTGCCCGGCGACGGCTGGGACGGCGCCCACCAGCTCTGGCTCGGCGTCCAGCTACACCACCAGCGTCCGCCGGCCGCCTTCGGGCTCGCCGTCGAGGCCGCCTGCCGCGCCCTCACCGGCGCCGCGCCGGCCGGCTGGGGCACGGCCGAGCCGGTGACCGAGCGGTGGCGACCCGCCGAGCTGAGCCTGCTCGCCGCGAGCCGGGGGCCCGGCGCGACGCTGCTGACCGTCGTGGGTGGGGGCGAGCGCGCCCTGACCGGCACGCTGGAGATCGGCGGCGCGGCCGGAGGCGTGGTGGAGCTGGCCACGCTGGCCGTGGGGTACGCCGCCGGCCAGCGCACGAGCCGGGCCGAGCTCTCCGACCTCGCCGACGCGCTGGCCCGGGAGCATCCGCTCAGCTCGCTGCTGGCCGTACGCTGCGCCGGGCGCGAGGACGGCACCTGCTCCCCGTACGACGGCGGGCGCGGCGAACCGGTGGGCCTCGCCGTCGGCCCGGGGGTGCTGGACCCCGCCGACCTGGCCGAGGCGCTGGCGCTGCCCGGGGCCGCGTTGATCGGTGCGACCCGGCGGCCGACGGTCTGGTACGACCTCGCGGGCGGCTGGGAGGCGTACGACCGGCTGTCCGAGCGCCTCCCCGCCGACCTCCCCGATCCGCCCCGCTGAGCCTCCCGCGCCGCACCGTCTCCCTGAACGGCCGGCGGGCGCCCGGCGGCGAGGTCGGTGGCAAGGGCTTTGGCAAGTCGCACCGGTTCTACTGGGCCGGGACGGCGGGTGGCCGCTCGTCGATCGAGTTCTGGCCGATCCGGGCGGAAGGCGCCGACGACGCGCGCCCGGGACCGACCGACCGCACCGCTTCAGGGAGCAGCCATGCGATTCGACATGGGCAGTGACGCGCTGCCGACCCTCATGAACCGGACCCAGGGTGCACACGACGACCTCGGCAGCCTGATCCACCAGCTCATCGCGGCGGCGGAACCGCTGGAGGGCAAGTTCAACGGCAGCGCCAAGGCCGCGTTCGACCGGTTCAAGGTACGCGGCGACCAGATCACCGCGGACCTCAACTCGGCGGTGGCGTCGATCCTCGGCGGGCAGCGGGGCATGCACGTCTCCTTCGTCGAGGGCGACCAGGGCATGGCGGACAACTCCCGCGGCAGCGAGGGCGCCGCGAACTTCGACGGCGCGTCCTTCCGGATCCGGGCCTGAGCAGACGGGAACGAGTGAGATGGCGACGCAGGACCGGATCAGCTACGACACCGGCGCCTCGGCGGAGGCGCAGGGCAACCTCCAGAGTGTGGTCTCCCGCCTGGAGGCGGTGATCGGCGACCGCGACCAGGCGGTCAAGTCGGCCATGGCGGACTTCCAGGCGGACGGGGTCTCCGACCTCTACCACGACAAGGAGGTGCGCTGGAACAACGCCGCCCAGGAGGTCCGCAACATCATCGGTCTGATCAAGAAGACGCTGGGCGACAACGACGCGACCGCGTCGCAGGCGCAGTCCCGGGCCCGCTCGGCCGTCGACTCGATCTGACCCGACGGAGGGAGACGACCGGTGGCAGCGCGATACAGGATCGAGCCGTACGGGGTCCAGTCGGTGGTCAAGTCGGTGGCGGCGCTCGCCGAACACGACCTCACCGCGAACGCGAAGGGCGTCGCCGCGGCGGTCGAGTCGGCGACCGGGCACTGCGATCCGGCCTCCCCGGTCCGCGCCGCGCTCGGCCCGTTCGGGCTGGCCGCGACCGGGCAGATCAAGGGGCTCGCCTCGGCCACCGGCACCGTGCTCACGGCGGCGGTCAACGCGACCAACGCGTACGTGGAGGCCGACGTCGAGATGGCCCGCCGGGGCGAGCAGGGCGTACGGGTCACCGGCAGCTACGTCTCGGGGCACGTCGGGGACCGGGCCCAGCACGACGCCGAGCGGCAGACCGGCGGGCTGCGCAACCTGCCCCGGCAGGACGCGCAGGACGCGCGGGACCGGCCGAGCCTGAGCGACTGGCTGGCGAAAGTGGGACAGGGGCACTAGGCGATGAGCGGCGACAACTTCTGGCGCCACGGCGCCCTGGGCAGGTTCGGCCAGGGCGGCGCGCTGATCGATCCCGCGGCGATCCCGGAGCTGCACTACGACACCGGCGGGCTGCACGCCGACGCGGCGAGGCTGAGGTCGCTGGGTGGCAAGGTCGCCGCCAGCGCCGGAAAGATCAACAAGCGCTGGCAGGGCGGCCTCCCCGAGCACTACGACGCTCCAGAGCTGGGCGATCTGACCGCCGGCATGTCCCGGGTGGTGAGCAAGGCGACCCACGTCCGTACCGACCTGGAGGCCGCCGGCGAGGCCCTGACCGCGCTCGCCTCCGCCGTCGACGGGGCGATGCAGACGCTGGAGTGGCTGCGCGGGCAGGCGAGCGCGTTCCGCGCCTGGGCACTGAACTTCACCGAGGACTCGACGCTGGCCCACAAGACGCCGAAGGACTGGCGTACCGAGATCTACCCGGTGAGCGGGCGGCACGGGCACGAGGAGAACCTGAGCCTCTGCAACCAGGTCGGGGACACGCTCGACGCCGTACTGCGGGCGGAGCAGGCGTGCGTCTCGGCGCTGGAGGGGCACACCGACACCACGGCGCTGCCGGCGCCCGAGGACCTCCCGCCGGTACGCCCGTTCGGCAACGGCGCCCTGCGCGCCGACGACGCCGCGGCGGCCCGGGCGTACGGCGACTGGCGCCGGCTCGGCCTCACCGGCGGCGCGAACCTGCCCTGGGGCGGGATCCAGTCGCTGCCGAAGGAGCGCATCGACGTCCTGACCAAGGTCATCGCCGGCTTCCTGGACAGCACGGTCATCTCCAGCGCCAAGTACGCGGCCGGCTTCCTCGGGCTCTCCTTCGTCACCGCGCGGGACCCGGCGCACCGCGGCCAGCTCGGCCTGAAGTTCTCGGTGAAGACGTTCAAGCAGACGATGAGCGCCAACTACCGGATGTTCCTGGCCGGCCAGCCCACCAGCTACCTCGACGCGGGCCAGCGCCGGCAGAACATCGAGATCATCAAGGGGATCGGCACGTCGTTCGTCGCCTCCGACGAGAAGGACGGCGCCGTCCGGACCGGCAAGATCCTCGGCAACGTCTGGGGGCTGGTCGGCCCGTCGCCGGTGAAGGGGGCGGGCATCGCCCACGCGCTGGAGACGGTCAGCGCGAAGGGTGCCCGCATCGCCGAGCACGGCGGCTTCCTCGGCAAGGCCGCCGGCACCGCGCTCAGGGTGCCCGAGCTGGCCGCTAACGGCAAGTGGATCGGGCTCGACGTCCGGCTGGCCGGCAAGGCCCTCGGCGCCGGCGTCGACCTCGCCCAGCACCGGCTGCCGACCGTCGGCCACCTGCTCGACCGGGCCCGGGGCCTGGACCCGGGACACCTCGTCCACGACGCGGACGCGGCGACCGGTCCCGCCGCCGGGATCTCCCCGGCCCGTGGGTCCGGCGACGCGGTACCGCACGCCACGGACTGGGCCGCCCGCGAGCACGCCCGCCTCTCCGACCGGTACCACGAGCAGCGCGCCGCGCTGCACCAGCAGAGGCTGGACGCGCTGCGCCACGCCCCGGTCGAGGAGCACCCGCGGATCACCGACCGCTTCGACGCCGAACAGCGGAGCCTCAAGGACCGCTTCGACGCCGACCGGGCGGGCATCGGCGCGGAGGCCGAGCGGCGGATCGGCGCGGCGCACCGTACCGGCCTGTCGACCGGTTCCGCGGCGCACGACGCGGCCCGGATCGACGACCTCGTCTCGCGGCATCCCGACGCGGCCGGGCGGAGCCACGCCGTGCGCGACTACGTCGACCACCTCACCGCCGAGGAGCGCACCGCCCTGGCCCACCAGCACCCGGACCTCGTCCGGTCGCTGCGCGACGCCGTGCCGCCGCAGATGTACGCCGATGCGAACCGGGCCCGGGCCGAGCGGGACCTGGCGGCGCTGCTCGGCAAGGTCGGGCCGGACCACGAGCGGGTGGCGGCGCTGAAGGCCATGCTCGCCCCGTACCGCGACCCGGTGACCGGCCGGTACGGCGAGCCGACGCTGCTGCGGTACGACCCGGCCGAGGGGCGCGCGGTGGTGGCGTACGGCGACCTCGCCACCGCCGAACGCCGGGCGATCTTCGTACCGGGCATGTTCAACAACCTCGACAAGTTCCCCGGCTTCCGGCAGAGCATCGAGCGGTGGCTGGCCGACGGGGCGCGGGCCGACGCGCACCAGCGCACCGCCATGATCGCCTGGCTCGGCTACCAGCCGCCCGCCGGCGTCGGTGGGCTGCACACCCGCATCGCCCAGCGGGCCGCCAGCGACCTGCACGACTTCGTCGACGGCCTGCGACGCCAGCACCCGGGTGGCGAGACGGTGCTGGTGGCGCACAGCTACGGCACCCTCGTCGGCCGGTACGCGATCGAGCACGGCGCCCGGTTCGACTCGGTCGCCTTCCTGGGCAGCCCCGGCGTCGGCCGCGACCTGGAGAACCTGCTCCACCTGCCGGCCGCGCCCGGCCACGACCGGGTCTTCTGGGTCAACGCGAGCCGCGACCCGATCGCCTGGACCGGGTGGCACGCGGCCCCGCAGCACGGCGTGCACGTCGACGCGACCGGCGGCACCGGCCACAAGGTCGCCACCGGGTACGCCGCGGGCGACACCTCGAAGAGCATCGGCGCGATCATCGCGGGCCGGTACGACCAGGTGCGGGAGGCGCTGCCCCCGCTGCTGCGGCAGCGGCTGGCGACCGCGGGCGGCCGGGGGCTGACCGCGCTCGTCCGGGCGGCCTACGGCGACACCCTCGTACCGCCGGGCGCGGGCGAGTGGCTCTCCACCGTCGACGGACCCCGGTCCTACCCGCACGCCGACCCGGCCCACAACGCCTTCCAGCAGGCGTGGGCCCGGCTGCCGGAGCCGGTACGGGAGCAGGCGCTCGGCGTGGTGCTCTGGCAGAACGGCCCGATCAACACCACCGGCAAGATGCCCGGCGAGATGATCTGGCCGCAGCCGCCGAACACGGCCGGCGCGCAGCCGAGCTACCAGGCGGCGGTGGCGTTCCTGCAGCGGCACCCGGACCTGGCGATCGTGGAGTACCTGCGCCGCCACCCGCTGGCGGTCCCGGTCGCGCCGGACGCCCCGGCGACCACGGGATGAGCGACCGGCGGATCAGGTCCGGCCGCGGGCGGGGGGCGGCGTCCGGCCAGGGGACGAGCGGCCGGCGGGGGGCGGCGTCCGGCCACGGGACGAGCGGCCGGCCGATCGCACCCGACCACGGGGCGGGTGCGCGGCGGACGAGGCCCGACGGCCGGGTGGGCGGGTAGCGGATGGCGCGCGACTACGACACCCAGCTGCTGGAGTCGGTGGCGGTACGTCGCCGCCGGCTCCGGGACGCGCTGCTCTACGGATCGCTCGCCATCCGGCGGTCCTACGAGGAGAACCTCGGCCGGGCGATGGCCGGTGTGGTGGTGGCCGCCGTGCTGACCGGCGGCTGCGTCGGCTGGTCGTTCGTCCAGCACCAGATCGCGGTGCAGCAGCAGCAACAGCGGGAACAGCTCAACCCGACGGTCGGGCCGACCGGACCGGGCCGATGAGGAGGCAGCGTGGCGGCGCGTTACAGCCGGGTGACCGTGGTCGGCACCCGGCGCCGGTTGGACACCGTACTGCCGTCTGACGAACCGGTCGGGCGGCTCCTGCCGGACGTGCTGCGGCTGCTCGACGAGCCGATCTCCCGGCCGCCACGCCCGCGCCACCTGGTCACCCGTACCGGGGCGGTACTCGCCAGCGACGCCACGCTCGCCACCGCCGAGATCGCCGACGGCTCGGTGCTGGAACTCGTGGGCGTCGACGACAGCCCGCCCGCCCCGGTGGTGCACGACGTCACCGAGGAGACCGCCGACGGGCTCGCCCGCCGCTCCTGGCGCTGGGGTCCGGCAGCACGCCGCTGGACCGCGACCGGCGCGGGCAGTCTCGCGCTGCTGCTCGGCGCCGCGTTCCTGCGCGAGCTGGTGCCGGGCGCGGCGGCGCTGGTCTGGCTCACCGTGCTCGCCGGGGCCGGCTGCCTGCTCGGCGTCGCGCTGGGCCGGGTACGCGAGCCGCTCGGCACCGGCGTACTGCTCGCGGCCAGCGGCGTCGGGCTGGCGGCGGCGTGGACGGCGGGCGAGGGCTGGCCGGGGTACGCCCGCTGGGCGCTGCTGGCCGGACTCGCCGCGATCCTGCTGGCGCTGCACGGCGTCGCCACCCCGCTGGGGCGCGCCGGACTGGTCGGCGGCGCCTTCGGGCTCGTACTGACCGGGCTCTGGCTCGCCGGCGCGCTGCTGGAACTCCCGGCCGAGCGGCTGGCCGCCGTACTGGCCGCCGTCTCGATCATCCTGGTCGGACTGCTGCCCCGGATCGCCCTCTCCAGCGCCGGGCTGACCCGGCTCGACGACCGGCTGACCGGCGGCGCCGAGGTCACCCGCCGGGACGTCACCACCGCGCTCGACGCCGCGTACCGGGCGCTCGGCTTCGCCGTACTGGCCACGGCCGGGTCGGCCGCGCTCGCGGGCTGGCTGCTCGCGGCCCACCCGAACCGCTGGACGGCCCCGCTGGCCGGGCTGCTCGTGGTGATCCTGCTCAGCCGGGCGCGTACCTATCCGCTCGTCGGCGAGGTCCTCTCCCTGCTGGTCGCGGCGGTCGTCGTGCTGGTGGCGCTGCTGCTGGCCTGGCGGCGCGGCGCGGGCGAGGTGTCGGTGGCGATGCCGCTCGCGCTCGCCGTCGTGGCCGCGGGCTGCCTGGCCCTGGTCGCCGTCGAGCCGCCGCCGCACGTCCAGGCGCGGCTGCGCCGGATCGCCGACCGGATCGAGATGGTCGCCGTGGTGGCGGCGCTGCCCGTCGTGGTCGGCGTCTTCGGCGTCTACGGCCGGCTACTGCATGCGTTCTGAGGAGTTCGTGGTGAACCAGCCTGGTTGGCACAGCGACGTACTGGCCGACATCGGCGGCACCGAGGCCCGGACCGGCCGGCCGGACGGGACCACACCACCGGACCGCACGCCGGCACCGGACCGCACGCCGGCACCGGACGGTACGTCACCGCCGGACCGGCCGGCGTCGGGCCGCGCGACGGTACCGGTCCGTCCGGTCGCCTCGGGCCACGCGCCGGTACCGGGACAGTCGCTGCCCGCGGTCTTCCCCCGCCCACCGGCCCACCCGCCCGCGACCGTCGCACCGCCGCCGCCCGTCCCCGCACCGCCGCCCGCGACCGCCACGGCACCGCCGCCGCCCGTTCCCGTGGCACCGCCGCCGCCCGTACCCGTGGCACCGCCCGCGCCGCCGGCCGTCGCCGCGACCGCGCCGGTGCCGACGTCGTCGGCGTACCCGGTGCCGGTGCGGCCGGCGCCGCTCGTGCCGTACTCCGACGGGCCGCCCGCCCCGGCCGGCCCGTCCGCGCTCGACGCGCTGGTCCGGCGCCAGCCGCACGGCGACGGCGTGCGGCGCGGCATCGTCCGGGCGGCCCGGCGGGCCCTCGGCGCCAGCGCCTCCGCCGACGCCTACGCCGTCGCCAACGACCTGCGCCAGGTGGTGCAGCCGGTCACCACCTGCCGCCGGCTGCTGGTCTGCGGGGTACGCGGCGGCGCCGGCGCCACCACCCTCGCCGCCCTGCTCGGCCTCGCGTACCTCGGCCACCGCCGCGAGCGGACGCTGACCATGGACGTGACCCGGGGCGACGGCTCGCTGGCGTTCCGGCTGAGCGACGCGGCGGTCTGGCCGTACCAGGAGGTCGCCGAGCTGGGCCGCCACCCCGACGTGGAGCGCGCCGCCCGGCTGGTGCGGGCCCGCGACCAGCTCAGCATCCTGCCCCGCCCGGCCGGCGTCGGGGTCGACGACTACTGGACGGCGAGCGCCGTGCTGACCCGCTTCTTCAGCCTCGCCGTCGTCGACGGCGGGCACGGCGCCCTGACCGAGCCGGGGCACCTCGACCGGGCGCACGTGCTCGTCCTGGCCATCCCGGCCACCGTGGACGGTCTGCGTACCGCCCTCGACTGGGTGGGCCGGGCGGGGCCTCAGACGTGGCGGCGGACCGTACCGGTGCTGGTCGAGCACGCCCCGGACGGCGGGCTGCGCCGGGACGCCACCCTGCGGGCCCTCGACGACGCCGCCGCCCCCGCGACCTGGGTCGGGTACGACCGCAGCCTCGCCACCGGCGGCGCCCTGCAACCCCGGCGGCTGAGCCAGCGGACCGTCGACTCGGTGCTGCGCGTGGCGGGCGCCGCCCTGACCCGGGCCTGCGGTGAGCGCCGGTGACCACCCGACTCGTCCATCGCCCGGCCCGCGCCACCCGCCCACCGGCCGAGACCGCGCCGCGCCCGGTGGAGTCGCCGCCCACGCTCCCCGACGGCAAGGCCGGATCCAACCTGCTCATGCTGCTGCCCGCGGTCGGCATCGCCGGCTCGCTGTCGATGATGCTCTTCTCCCGGGGCAGCGGCTTCGCCGTGATCGGCGCGCTGGTGCTGGTCGTCGCGCTGGCCGCGAGCGGGCTGCTGATGCTCTCCCAGCGGGGCCAGGCCGCGCGGGCCCGCCGGCAGCAGCGCGAGCGGTACCTCGACTACCTGGAGGAGCTGCGGGAGAGCCTCGCGGAGCAGGAGCGCGCCGCCCGGGTCCGGGGTCGGCTGCTCAACCCGTCGGTGGAGGCGCTGTTCGACCTGGTCCGTGACCCGGCGCGGCGGTGGGAGCGGCGCCGCGGCGACGCGGACTTCCTCGCCGTACGGGTCGGGCTCGGCACCGTACCGGTGCAGCGGCTCGACCTGCCCGACCGGGGTACCGCGCTGGTGCCCACCGACCCGTTCATGCTGGCCGAGGCGCGCGCGATGGTACGCCGCTTCGGCAGCGCCCCGGGGATGCCGCTGGTGGTGCCGCTGGACCGGGCCGGGGACGTCAGCATCGTCGGGCCGCGCGAATCCGTGCTCCGCGCGGCGCGGGCGCTGCTCTGCCAGCTCGCCGCGCTGCACGCGCCGGACGACGTGGCGCTGGCCCTGGCGCACCCGCCGGACCGGGAGGGCGACTGGGCCTGGGTCCGCTGGCTGCCGCACGTGCTCGACCCGGAGCGGCAGGACGGGACGGTCCCGCTGCGCCGGATCGCGGCCGACCCGGCGGCGCTGCGGATCCTGCTGCACGACGAGCTGACCCGCCGCGCCGCGCAGGTCGACGAGCTGCGACGCAACCTGGGCGACCGGCGCGGTACCGCGCGGATGCGCCGGCTGGTGGTGGTGCACGACACGTACGGTTCGGTCGCCCAGGAGCTGGCCCTGCCCGATCCGGCCACCTCCGCCGGGCAGCTCGGCGTCACCGTGCTGCACCTGGTCGCCGACCGGCTGCGAGAGCCGGACCAGGTGGCGGTGCGGCTCACCGTCGGC
Source organism: Micromonospora sp. NPDC049559 (assembly GCF_040676675.1). Classification (NCBI taxonomy): domain Bacteria; kingdom Bacillati; phylum Actinomycetota; class Actinomycetes; order Micromonosporales; family Micromonosporaceae; genus Micromonospora; species Micromonospora sp. NPDC049559. Next base: position 40,047 of record NZ_JBFAPK010000001.1, read on the forward strand.
GGTACCGAGGTCGTGGTCGAGGAGTTGGGCGGGCCCGCGCCCGGGGTGCGTGCCGGCCGGGTCGACCCGGTCACGCCGGCGCTCGCCGAGGGGCTGGCCCGGCTGCTCGCCCCGCTGCGGCTCTCGCCCGACTCGGTCGAGGAGCACACCCAGGCCGGCCCGGTGGACGTGGTCGGGCTGCTCGGCGCCGACGACCCGGCCCGGCTCGACGTACCGCGGCTGTGGCGTGACCGCGGCGAGCGCGGTTTCCTGCGGGTACCGATCGGCGTGGACGACCAGGGCCGGCCGGTGGTGCTCGACCTGAAGGAGTCGGCGCAGCTCGGCATGGGCCCGCACGGGCTCTGCGTGGGGGCGACCGGCTCCGGCAAGAGCGAGCTGCTCCGGATGCTGGTGCTGGCGCTGGCCATGACCCATCCGCCGGAGCGGGTGGCGATGGTGCTGATCGACTACAAGGGCGGGGCGACCTTCGCGCCCTTCGGCTCGCTGCCGCACGTCGCCGGGGTGATCACCAACCTGGAGGACGACGCGGGGCTGGTCGAGCGGGTGTACGCCAGCCTCGACGGCGAGGTCAAGCGCCGCCAGCAGGTGCTGCGCGACGGCGGCAACATCGCCGACGTGGCCGACTACCACGCGCTGCGCGCCGAGCGGCCCGAGCTGCCGCCACTGCCGCACCTGCTGGTCATCATCGACGAGTTCGGCGAGCTGCTCACCGCCCGGCCGGACTTCATCGAGCTGTTCCTCACGATCGGGCGGATCGGCCGGAGCATCGGCATCCACCTGCTCCTGTCCAGCCAGCGGATCGAGGGCGGCAAGCTCAGGGGGCTGGACGCGTACCTGTCGTACCGGCTGGGGCTGCGGACGTTCTCCGAGTCGGAGAGCCGTACGGTGCTGGAGACGCCGGACGCCTTCCACCTGCCGCCGCTGCCCGGGTTCGGCTTCCTGAAGGTGGACACCACCATCTACCAGCGGTTCAAGGGCGGCTACGTCTCCGGCCGGTACCGCCCGCCCGCCGACCGGCCCCTGCCGGCCGTGCCGGAGGCGCCGAAGGTCGGCGAGTACCGCCAGTACAACGCCCCGGCCCGCGCCGACGACGAGGTCCCGGTGGAGCTGCCGGAACGCTCGGTCGGCGCCACCCTCATGGGCGTCGTGATCGAGCAGCTCGCCGCGGCGGCCCGGCCCGTGCACCAGATCTGGCTGCCGCCGATGCCCGCCCTGCTCACCCTCGACCGGGTGGCCGGGCCGGTACGCGCGGGCGCGGACGGGCTGGCGTTCGCCGTCGACCTCCCGCCGATGCGGATCCCGCTCGGGCTCGTCGACGACCCGGCCCGGCAGCGGCAGGGCGTCTGGGCGCTCGACCTCACCGACGCGGGCGGCCACCTCGCCGTCATCGGCGGGCCGCAGTCGGGCAAGACCACGCTGCTGCGTACGTTGGTCACCGCGCTCGCCCTCACGCACACGCCGCGCCAGGTCGCGGTCTACGGCGTGGACCTGGTCGGCTCCGGGCTCGGCGCGCTCGGCGCGTTCCCGCACGTCGGCGGAGTAGCCGGGCGGGGCGACCGGGAGCGGGTCCGGCGCACCGTCGAAGAGGTCCGGGCCATGCTGGAGCAGCGCGAGCGGCTCTGCCGGGAGCTGGGCGTCGACTCGGTCGAGCAGCTGCGCGCCCGCCACGCGCGGGGCGAGGTCGCCGAACTGCCCAGCGCCGACGTGCTGCTGGTGGTAGACGGCATCGGCGCGCTGCGCGACGACTTCGAGGAACTGGAACCGCTCGTCGCCGACCTGCTGCAACGCGGCGGCGGGTACGGCGTGCACGTGGTCGCGACGATGCTGCGCTGGAACGACGTGCGGATCGCGTTGCAGGCGACCTTCGGCAGCCGGGTGGAGCTGCGGCTCGGCGATCCGAGCGACTCGTCCATCGCGCGCCGGCTCGCCGAGACCATCCGCACCGACCAGCCGGGGCGGGCGCTCACCACCGACCAGCTCTTCGCCCAGGTCGCGCTGCCCCGGATCGACGGGGTCACGGCCACGGCGGGGCTCACCGAGGCGGTCGAGCAGGTCGCCGGGATGGTACGTCGGGCCTGGCCCGGCGAGCCGGCCCCGGCGGTACGGGTGCTGCCGCACCGCCTGCCGGCCCGGTTGCTGCCGGACGCGGCCCGCGAGCCGGTGCGGGTGCCGATCGGCGTGGACGAGCTGGCGCTGCACCCCGTCGGGCTGGACCTCTTCGGCACCGACCAGCACCTGCTGGTTCTCGGCGACGACGGCTGCGGCAAGACGAACCTGTTGCGGCTGGTCGCGCACGGGCTGGTCGAGCGGTACACCGCCAAGGAGCTGGCGCTCGCGGTGATGGACCCGCGCGGGCTGCTGCGCGACGTGGCGCCGGAGGAGTACGTCGGCGGGTACGGCCACAACCCCCGGCTCTGCGCCTCGCTGGCGGTCGGGGTCGCCAAGGAACTCGCCAAGCGGGTGCCGGACGACCCGGGTGGGCGTCCGCCGGCCGACGGTACGACCGACACCCGGATCGTCGTGCTCATCGACGACTACGACCTGCTCACGGCGACCAACCAGCGCCCACTGGAGGCGCTGCTGCCGTACCTGCCGGCGGCCCGGGACCTCGGGCTGCACGTGGTGGTGACCCGCCGCGTGGCCGGCGCGTCCCGGGCGCTGTACGACCCGTTCCTGCTCGCCCTGCGCGAGAACGGCGCGACCGGGCTGGTGATGGCCGGCGAGCGCGCCGAGGGGCAGCTCTTCCCGGGCGTCCACGCGGGACCACAGCCGGCCGGCCGGGGCTGGTGGGTACGGCGGGGCGAGCCGGTGCGGCTGGTGCAGACCGCGGTCGACGGGGAACAGCGGTGAGCCGGGACGTGATAGCGCTGCTGCCGGCGGCCCCGGACGTACCGGCGATGCTGGCCGCCATGGCCGCCGCGGGCGAGGAGTTGCTGGTGCTGCCGGCGGCCGGCAGGGCGGTACTGCAACTCTGCGACGCGGCCGACCCGGAGCACGTCCGGCCGCTGCTCAGCATCGAGGAACCGCTCATGGTGACGGTGCCGGGCGAGGTGACCCGGCTGCTCGGCGCGGAGGTGGGCGTCGAGGTACCCACCCCGGTCTGGTGGGTCGAGGCCCGGGCCGCCGCCACGCCGGAACGCGCCGTGCGGCTCGCGTACCGGTTCGCCGGAGCGCTGGTACGACGCCTCGGCGGCGTCGTCTGGCCACCCCCACCCGCACCCCACCCGCACCCCCGCCCGCCGATCTAGGGCAAATCCCCGTTGATTGATCTCCAATCACCACGATTTGCCCTAGATCGACGAGGCGGGCCGGCATGAGAAACGAGACGAGGAAGGCGTTGGGAATGGAACGGCATGAGCCGACGCGGCTGGACATGCGGACCTACCTGGAGCGGTACGCGCCGCTGGCCCCCGGTGCGGCCGCGGCCTTCGGCCGGGAGCTGGCCGAACGGCTGGCCGAACGGCACGCCGACGGGCGGGTCCAGGGCCCGGTCGAGAGCATCCTGGTCGACGTGGACGAGGCGGACGGTACGGCCTCGCCGGTGCTCACCGACCCCGATCCGGGGCCGGAGCCCGGCCCCGCCCCGGCCGGCTGGGCGCCGGCCGACGACGTCTTCTGCGTCGGCGTCGTCCTCGCCTACCTGCTCGGCAGCGGGCTGACCCCGCAGGGGGAGGCGCCGCCCCGGCCCGCGACCGTGCCCGAGCCGCTCTGGTCCCTGGTCGCCGAGGCCCTGCGGCCCGATCCGGTCGCGCGTCCGGCGGCGGCGGCGCTGGCGGAGCGGTTGGGCGAGACCGCCGATCGGCTCGACGAGGATCCGTCGGCGTACCCGGCCGCCGCCGGCGAGCCGGAGGTCGGGTTCGGGCCGGACGGTACGGCGGGCGCCCTGCGCGCCCCGACCCAGGAGTTCCCGCCGCTGCTGCCCGGCCACCGCCCGGCAAACCCGGACCGGTCCGCCGACCCCGGCCCGGCCTACCTCGCCTACGAAACCGCCGACCCGGACTTCGCCGACCCCGATCCCGGCCCGGCCTACCTCACCCACGGAACCGCCGACCCCGATCCCGTCCCCGCCTACCTCGCCCACGAAAGTGCCGGCCCCGATCCCGACCCGGCCTACCTCGCCTACGGAAGTGCCGGTGCCGGAACCGGGGCGGACCAGACCGCGGCCATGATCCCCGGTCTGGGCCCGGCACCCGAGCCCGGCGCGGCTCCGGAGTCGGGCCCTCAGCCGGGTCCGGTCGGGCTGGACGGCTCGCCCCGGCCGCCCGACCGGCGGGGCCCGTACCTGATCGCGGGCGTGAGCGCGGCGATCGTGCTCGTCGTGGTCGGCGTGGTCTACGCGGTGCTCGGCTCCTCGTCCGGCGGACGCACCCCGGCGGCGGCCGGTACGTCGGCCGTGACGGAGCCGGCCGGCACGGGACCGGCCGCGCCGCCACCGGTCACGCCGAGCGCCCTGCCGACCCTCACCCCCGTGGCGACGCCCACCCGGGCGACGCCGACCGCCCCGCCCACCCGGACCAGCCGCCCGACGCCGGCGCGTACCCCGTCGCGTACACCCGCCGAACCGCGTACGCCGACCACGGTCTGCCTGCAACCGGACTGCTCCGCCCGGGTCACCTTCCAGCCGCAGAACGGGCATCTGATCGTCTGCGACGAGCGCAAGGACGGCTTCTCGGCGATCGGCATCTACAGCCGGTCGGACGTCGTACCGACCGACGAGCGGCGGGTGTGGAACAGCGACGCGGTGGGCAGCTGCGTCGACCGGGACCTGGAGCTGCCGAAGGGGATCAAGGTCACCTTCAAGGCGTGCATCGGCGAGCGCCCGACCCTGACCGTCACCGCGTGCAGCGCGCCGGCCACCCGGTCGTACTGATCCCGGCGCCGGTCGCGCTGATGGGGCCGGTCGGGCCGGTCGCGCGGACCGGCCGCGCGGGGCGACCGGCCGTGCCTGGTCGTCAGCTCGGTGAGCCCCAACGGGCCTGCTCCAGCACCTCGACCGCCCGGGCCCGCCCGTCCGGGTCGTCCGAGCGGAGCAGCGTCGTGGCCTCGTCGACCGCCTCGGAGAGCACCCGCCAGCGGGCCTCGCGCTCGCGTACCGCCTCGGACTGGGCGCTGAGCTGGCGGGTCTTGGTCCAGAGTTCGACGAAGACGGAGACCTTGGCGCGCAGTACCCACGGGTCGAACGGCTTGGTGAGGTAGTCCACCGCACCGACCGCGTACCCGCGCAGGGCGAGCTGGGCGTCCCGGTCCGCGGCGGTCAGGAAGATGATCGGTACGTGCCGGGTGCGCTCGCGCCGCTTGATGTGGCTGGCCGTCTCGAAGCCGTCCATGTCGGGCATCTGCGCATCGAGCAGGATGACCGCGAAATCGTCCACCAGCAGCTGCTTGAGGGCCGCCTCGCCGCTCTCGACCGCCACCGAGCGGACCGGCAGGCCCTGCAGGATCGCCTCCAGCGCCAGGAGGTTCTCGCGCCGGTCGTCGACCAGCAGGGCCTTCGCCACCTCGCTCACAGCCGCTCCCCCGTCCGCCCGGTCATGCCAGCGCCCCTTCCCGTCCGGTCGTCCGTCACTCGGTGATCTCCCGTCCGGTGCCGTTGACCCAGGCGGCCATCAGCTCGATCAGCTCGTCCAGGTCCACCGGCTTGGTGATGTAGTCGCTCGCCCCGGCCGCCACCGCCGCGTCCCGGTCCCCCGGCATCGCCTTGGCGGTCAGGAAGACCACCGGCAGGTCGGCGAAGCGATGGTTACGGCGAATCGCCCGAGTCGTCTCGTACCCGTCCTGATCGGGCATCATCGCATCCATCAGTACGATGTCGACCTCCGGGTGCTCGGCGAGGAGCCGTACGCCGTCCGAGCCGTTGTCCGAGTAGAGCACCGTCATGCCGTGCAGCTCCAGGGCGCTGGTCAGCGCGAAGACGTTCCGCACGTCGTCGTCGATGATCAGCACCGTGGCACCGTCGAGCTGCCGCATGGCCGGCGTGTTCCGTACCTCGGTCTCCGGCTCGGTCGGCAGCAGCAGCGGCGGCAGGCCGCCCCGGGCCGGCGACGCCGGTACCGGCAGCGGCGCCGCCACCGGGGCCGACCCGAGCACGTCCGGCACGTACAGGGTGAAGGTGGAGCCCTGCCCCGGCGCGGACGAGACGCTGATCGTGCCCCCGATCAGCCGGGCGAGGTCCCGGGAGATCGACAGACCCAGCCCCGTACCGCCGTAGCGCCGGCTGGTCGTGCCGTCGGCCTGCTGGAATGCCTCGAAGATCAGCGACAGCTTGTCGTCCGAGATCCCGATCCCGGTGTCGATCACCGTGAACGCCACCACCTGCCGGGCCGTCGCCAGCGCCGGCACGTCGAAGTACGCGTTCTCCGGCGCCGGCGCGATCCGCAGCGTCACCGCCCCGTTGTCGGTGAACTTCACCGCGTTCGAGAGCAGGTTGCGCAGGATCTGCTGGAGCCGCTGCGCGTCGGTGACCAGCGTCTCGGGCAGCTCCCGGGAGATGCGTACCTGGAAGTCCAGCCCCTTCTCCTCGGCCTGCGGCGCGAACGCCTGCTCGACGTAGCCGCGGATCTCGGTGAACCGCACCTCGGTCGGCTCGACGTCCATCCGACCCGCCTCGATCTTGGCGAGGTCGAGGATGTCGTCGATCAGCCGGAGCAGGTCCGACCCGGCGCTGTGGATCGTCTTGGCGAACTCGATCTGCTTCTCGGTCAGGTTCTCCTCGGAGTTGTCGGCGAGCAGCCGGGCCAGCAGCAGCAGCGAGTTCAGCGGCGTACGCAGCTCGTGGCTCATGTTCGCCAGGAACTCCGACTTGTACGCCGAGGCCCGGGCGAGCTGCTGCGCCTTCTCCTCCAGCCCGATCCGGGCCATCTCGATCTCGCGGTTCTTGGTCTCGATGTTGCCCTTCTGCTCCGAGAGCAGCTGCGCCTTGTCCTCCAGTTCGGCGTTGGTGCGCTGGAGTTCGGCGGACTGTTCCTGGAGTTCGTGCGCGAGCCGCTGGGACTGGGCCAGCAGCTCCTCGGTACGCCGGTTGGCCTGGATGGTGTTGACCGCGATGCCGATGGTGGCGACCAGCCGCTCCAGGAAGGCCAGGTGCAGTTCGGAGAAGGCGGCCACGCTGGCGAACTCGATCACGCCGAGCAGCTCGCCCTCGAAGAGCACCGGCAGCACGACCAGGTCGGCCGGGGGTGTCTCGGCGAGTCCGGAGCGGAGCGTGAGCTTGTTGCCGCTGGGGGCGCTGACCCGAATGGTGCGCCGGGAGAGCGCGGCCTGCCCGACCAGCCCCTCGCCGGGGCCGAACGTGACGTCGTGGTGCCGGGCCACGTAGCCGTACGAGGCGGTCAGCCGCAGCCGCAGCACCGCCTCCTCCCGGTCGGCCAGGAAGAACGCGCCGAGCTGCGCGTCGACCAGCGGGGTGACCTCCATCATGATCATGCGGCAGACCTCGCCGAGGTCCCGCTGGCCCTGCAACAGACCGCTGATCCGGGCCAGGTTGGAGTCGAGCCAGCCCTGCTCGGCGTTCTTCTTGGTGGTCTCCCGCAGGGTCACGATCATCTGGTTGATGTTGTCCTTCAGCTCCGCGACCTCGCCCTGCGCTTGGACGGTGATCCGCTGGGTGAGATCGCCGCGGGTCACCGAGGTGCTGACCCGCGCGATCGCGCGGAGCTGGGTGGTCAGCGTGGAGGCGAGCTGGTTCACGTTCTCGGTGAGGTCGCGCCAGGTGCCGGAGACCCCGACCACCTGCGCCTGACCGCCCAGCTTCCCCTCGATGCCCACCTCGCGGCCGACCCGGGTCACCTCGTCGGCGAAGGACGAGAGCTGGTCGACCATCGTGTTGATGGTGTTCTTGAGCTCCAGGATCTCGCCCTGCGCGTCCACCGTGATCTTCTGGCCGAGGTCGCCCCGGGCCACGGCCGTGGTCACCGAGGCGATGTTCCGCACCTGCGAGGTCAGGTTCGACGCCATCGAGTTCACGTTGTCGGTCAGGTCCCGCCAGGTGCCCGAGACGCCCTTCACCTGCGCCTGACCGCCCAGCTTCCCCTCGGTACCGACCTCGCGCGCCACCCGCGTGACCTCGTCGGCGAACGACGACAGCTGGTCCACCATCGTGTTCACCGTCGACTTCAACTCCAGGATCTCGCCCTGCGCGTCAACGGTGATCTTCTGCGACAGGTCGCCCTTCGCGACCGCGGTCGATACCTGGGCGATGTTACGTACCTGGGCGGTGAGGTTCGACGCCATCGAGTTCACGTTGTCGGTCAGGTCCCGCCAGGTACCGGCGACGCCGCGCACCTGGGCCTGACCGCCCAGCTTGCCCTCGGTACCGACCTCGCGCGCCACCCGCGTGACCTCGTCGGCGAACGACGACAGCTGGTCCACCATCGTGTTCACCGTCGACTTCAACTCCAGGATCTCGCCCCGGGCGTCGACCGTGATCTTCTGCGACAGATCGCCCTTCGCGACCGCCGTGGTCACGGACGCGATGTTCCGCACCTGCGAGGTCAGGTTCGACGCCATCGAGTTCACGTTGTCGGTCAGGTCCCGCCAGGTACCGGAGACCCCCTTCACCTGCGCCTGACCGCCCAGCTTCCCCTCGGTACCGACCTCGCGCGCCACCCGCGTGACCTCGTCGGCGAACGACGACAGCTGGTCCACCATCGTGTTGACGGTCTGCTTCAGCTCCAGGATCTCGCCCTGCGCGTCGACCGTGATCTTCTGGCTCAGGTCGCCCTTCGCGACGGCGGTGGAGACCTGCGAGATGTTCCGCACCTGCGAGGTGAGGTTGCCGGCGAGCTGGTTCACGTTCTCGGTGAGGTCCCGCCAGGTGCCCGAGACGCCGCGTACCTGCGCCTGACCGCCCAGCTTCCCCTCGATGCCCACCTCGCGGGCCACCCGGGTCACCTCGTCGGCGAACGACGACAGCTGGTCCACCATCGTGTTGACGGTGTCCTTCAGCTCCAGGATCTCGCCCTGCGCGGCCACGGTGATCTTCTGGCTCAGGTCGCCCCGGGCCACCGCGGTCGAGACCTGGGCGATGTTGCGCACCTGGGCGGTCAGGTTCGACGCCATCGAGTTGACGCTGTCGGTGAGGTCCTTCCAGGTGCCCGCGACGTTCGGCACCTCGGCCTGGCCGCCGAGCTTCCCCTCGGTACCGACCTCGCGGGCGACCCGGGTCACCTGCTCGGCGAAGAGCCGCAGGGTGTCGGTGAGCGAGTTGATCGTGTGCGCCAGCTCGGCCACCTCGCCCTTGGCGGAGACCGTGATCTTCTGGCTCAGGTCGCCGCGCGCCATCGCGGTACAGACCTGTGAGATGGACCGCACCTGGTACGTCAGGTTCGAGGCCATCGTGTTCACCGAGTCGGTGAGGTCCTTCCAGGTGCCGGCGACGCCCCGTACGTCGGCCTGGCCGCCCAGTTCGCCCTCGGTGCCCACCTCGCGGGCGACCCGGGTCACCTCGTTCGAGAAGGACGAGAGCTGGTCCACCATCGTGTTGACCGTGCGGCCGATGCGCAGGTACTCACCGCGCAGCGGCCGGCCGTCGATCTCCAGGGCCATGTGCTGGGACAGGTCGCCGTTGGCGACGGCCACGATGACCCGGCCGATCTCGGTGGTCGGCCGCCCCAGGTCGTCGACGAGCGAGTTGATCGCCCGGTGCCCCTCGACCCAGGCGCCGTCCAGCCCCTCCTCGTCGAGCCGCTCGGTCAGCCGACCGTCCCGGCCGACGATCCGGCTGATCCGCCGTACGTCCAGGTGTTGGCGCTCCAGCAGCGCCACCACGTCGTTGAAGGCGTCGGCGACCTCCGAGGCCGCCCCGGAGCGCCGGGGTAGTCGTACCTTGAACTCGCCTCGGCGCACCCGTCGGAGGGCGTCAGCGAGTTCGCCGAGCAGGATCGCGTCGTCTGAGGCGGTTTGTTCCGCGGCAGGCAGTTGGTTCGCCGTGGTCATCGTTCCTCGCTTGCTCGGGGAGGTAGCACGTCGCGCCGACCCGCGCGCCGGCCGGCATTCCCATCATTGTGCCTTCACCCGGCCGAATCGACCCCCGCGCTGAGCTGGGTATCGGGCATCGGGTCGAGAACCACCCGACCGGGCCCACCGGAGCCGAGCCGGACTGGCGGGCACCCGCCGCCACGGTACGGCCGGCGACGCGGTCGGCTGGCCGGCTTGGAACAATGGTCCGCTGCGTGGAGGATACGAAGCGTGTCAGCGGAGGCGGGGCCCGTGCCGAACAGCAGCGGGACAGAGGGACATGTCCGCCGGGTACGGCTTCCCGCCGACCGGCGCACGCCCGCGGCGGCCCGGGCGGTGGTCCGGTCGGTGCTGGCCGAGGCCCACCTGGACGAGCTGCTCAACGAGGCGCTCCTGCTCACCACCGAACTCTCCACCAACGCGGTCGAGCACGCTCGTACCGAACTCGACATCGAGGTCGTCGCGGACGAGGCGGGGCTGACCGTCACGGTCTCGGACTTCGCGGCCGGGCGTATCGACGACGTCGCCGCCCGCCCGCGCAACGACCTCACCGACATCTCCCAGGTGGCCGAGCGGGGTCGGGGCCTGCTGCTGGTGGACCACTTCGCCAGCCGCTGGGGCACCACCCACCAGCCCACCGGCAAGGGGGTCTGGTTCCGGCTCGACCGAAAGAGCAGTCTGCCGCCCACCCCGCCGAGCGAGAACCGTGGGCAGCCGGCACCCGCCGGGGACCTGCCCAGCGCCGGGGCGCTCAACGCGCTGATGCACGCGGCGCCCGACCCGTACGCCGACGATCCGCTGCCCGACTTCGCCGGCAACCTGCTCGCCCGGGTCGCCGAGCTGCTGGGCGCGGCCGGCGGGGCGGTACGCCTCGACCGGGGCGACGGCAACGGCGCGCAGCTGCTGGCCCGGTACGGTCGCCAGCCCCGCCCCGGCGACGACCTGCTCCGGGTGCCGCTGACCGTGCACCGCCCGTACGTGGGCGAGCTGGAGCTGGACGCGGCACCGTCCGGGTACGCCCAGCCGCTGGCGGAGCTGATGGCCGAGCGGCTCTCGCTGCACCTGGAGAACGACCGGCTGCGCCGGGTCGACGTACGCCGGCAGACCTGGCTGACGTTCCTGGCCGAGGCGAGCGAGCTGCTCGCCCAGTCCCTCGACGTCGAGCTGACGATGGCGCTGATCCCGCAGCTCGTGGTGCCCCGGCTCGGGCAGTGGTGCGCGGTGCACATCACCGACGAGTGGGGCCGGTTGAAGCTCGCGGCGGCCACCCACGCGGACGAGTCGATGCTGCCGGAGCTGCACAAGGTGCTGGAGGAGAGCGGGCCCGAGGCGGTGCTGACGCGGCTGCGCGAGGCGTCCCGTACCGGCTCGCAGGTGCCGATCGTCGGTCAGATGGACGGCATCGCCGTACCGCTGGTCGCGCGCGGGCAGCGGCTCGGCACGCTCGCGGTCGGCCGCCACCTGAGGCACCGGCACGACCCGGACGAGATCGCGGTGCTGGAGGACGTGGCCCGGCGGGCGGCGCTGGCGATCGAGAACGCCCGCATCCACGCCGAGCGCCGGCGGGTCGCGCACACGCTGCAACAGTCGCTGCTGCCGCCGGTGCTGCCGGTGGTGGACGGCATCGGCTTCGCCGCCGAGTACGTGCCGACCGGCGACGACGCCGAGGTGGGCGGGGACTTCTACGACGTGGTGCCGCTGCCCGACGGCCGCTGGCTGGTGGTGGTCGGCGACGTTTCGGGCAAGGGCGTGCAGGCCGCCGCGGTGACCGGGCTGGTCCGGGACGTGATCCGGGTGCTGGTCGGCGACGGCAAGCCGCTGCCGGAGGCGCTGGCCCGGCTCAACGCCACGCTGGTCGAGCGGGGCGGTGGCCGGTACTGCACGCTCGCGCTGGCCGCGGTGGCGCCGGGCCCGGACGGTCGGCTCGACGTCGAGCTGCACCTCGCCGGCCACGACCGCCCGGTCCTGGTCCGCGGCGACGGCCGGGCCTCGTTCGTCGGTACCGGCGGCACGGCGCTGGGCCTGCTCGACTCGATCACCTCGCCCGCGTCGGACGTGCCGCTCGGCCCCGGCGACGCGCTGATCTTCTATACGGACGGGGTCACCGAGCGGCGGCGCGGCCGGGAGCTGTTCGGCACGGCCCGGCTGCGCGACGCGGCGGCGCCGCTGGCCGGCTACTCGGCCGACGTGATGGCCGCCCGGCTGCGGTCGACCGCGATCAACTTCTCGGTCGAGTCGCCCCGGGACGACATCGCCATCCTGGTCCTCCGCAACGACCACGGCTGACCCGCCCCCGCCGTCCGCCCCGTCGATCATGGACTTGTGGTCGGCAAAATAGCCCAGTTCGCCCCAATTGCCCCCGCCACAACTCCATGATCGACGGGGGCTGGCGGGGCAGGGGCTTAGTCGCGCAGGTGGGTGTCGGCCCAGCGGGCGAGTTGGTCGAGCGCCGGTAGCAGCTCCCGCCCGCCCCGGGTCAGCTCGTACGTCACGCCGACCGGCGGGCCGGATTCGACCGTACGGGCGACAAGTCCCTTTTCGGCCAGTTCGGCGAGCCGATCGGCGAGCACCGAGTCACTGACCCCGTCGACCGCGCGCGAGATCTCGCGGAAGCCGATGGGGCCGTGCCGCAGCACCTCCAGGATCGAGCCGCTCCAGCGCTTGCCGAGCAGCGTGAACGCGCTGACGAGCGCGGGCTCGGCGCGTACGCACGTCTCCGGGTCGGGCCGCGCAGTGGTGGTAGTCACGCTCTCATGCTAGCTCGGGAATTGCCGCTAGCATTCTCGAAGTTGCTACGGTCGACCGTGCTGCACGCGAACTAGTAGTCGCAGCCAGACTGAAACTGGAGAGCTTGATGAGTGAGAGCACCGGCACCCGGCCGTCCGTGGTGGTCCTCGGCGGCGGCTACGGCGGCATCTACGCCGCCAAGGGGCTGGACCAGGTCGCCGACGTGACCCTGGTCGACCCGTCCGAGGCGTTCCACCACAACGTCGCCTCGCTGCGCGCGCTCGTACAGCCCGAGTGGCTGGAGCGGATCTTCTTCCCGTACAGCCAGCTCCTGCGCCACGGGCGCTTCCTGCGCGACCGGGCCGTGGCGGTCGACGGCCGGCGGATCACGCTCGCCTCGGGCGAGCAGCTGGAGCCCGACTACCTGGTCCTGGCCACGGGCTCGTCGTACCCGTTCCCGCACAAGAGCGACGAGCCGGAAACGGCGACGGCCCGGGCCAAGTTCCGCGCCAACCACGACGAGCTGCGCGGCGCCGGGCACGTCCTGCTGATCGGCGCCGGACCGGCCGGACTGGAGCTGAGCGGCGAGATCAAGGCCGCGTTCCCGGAGAAGCGGGTCACCCTGGTCGACGTCAACCCGGACATCCTCTCCGGCCCGTACGAGCAGGAGCTGCGCGACGAGCTGCGCCGGCAGCTCGACAAGCTCGGCGTCGAGCTGGTCCTCGGCAGCCCGATCCACGCCCTGCCCGAGGTGCCGCCGGGCGTCGCCGCCCCGGTCAGCATCACCACCGAGGCCGGCGACACGATCACCGCCGACATCTGGTTCCGCTGCTACGGGGTGAGCCTCCAGACCGGCTACCTGCGCGGCTCGCTCGCCCAGGCCCGGGACGAGCACGGCTACCTGCGGGTGGACGAGTTCCTGCGGGTGGACGGCGCGGAGCGGGTCTACGCGATCGGCGACATCTCGAACGCCGACCGCAACATGGCCGGCTGGGCCGGCGCGCAGGGCCAGCTGGTCGCCGCGAACCTCGCCGCCGAGATCACCGGCGAGGGCGAGCGCAAGGCGTACGAGCCGGGCCCGATCGCGATCATCCTGCCGCTCGGTCCGGAGGGCGGGGCCGGCCAGTTCCCGACCGGTGTCGTGGGGCCCGAGCAGGCCGCCGCGATCAAGGGCCGCGACATGCTGCTCGACAAGTTCGGCGAGCTGTTCGACGTACCGGCCGCCGCCTGAGCCGTCCTCCAGGGGCCAGCAGAAATAGAAAAGGGGAGTGAGTAACACTCCCCGCCACTCTTAACGTATAGCGCACCCCGGGTCTTGCGGCAAGACCCGGGTCGTGCCGCACAATCGTCGGCCGAGGCCACCACCTGCGGAAACGTGGGTACGCGGTATGCCGTACCCACGCGCGGCCTCAGATCGGAGCCGATGACGTGAGTCCGCTGACCACCAGCGCGTTTGATCTCCCCGACAATCTCGCCGGGAAGGACGACCCGAGGCTGATCGCCGACGACGAACGGCACTTCGCCGCCATCGCGGCGAGCCTCGAAGGGTCGATCGCCAGCCTCTCGGACCGCCTCGACACGGCGCGCAAGGCGTCCGCGGGCAAGGGCCGGCAGGCGGTGGACCGGGACCAGGAGGTGCACCGGCTCACCGCCCGCCTGCGCGCGCTGCGCCGCTTCGGACTGGACCTGTGCCTCGGGCGCATGGTCGGCGCGGACGGCGCCGAGCCGGTCTACGTCGGGCGGCTCGGCCTCACCGACGGCGCGGGCCGCCGGCTGCTGCTCGACTGGCGCTCCCCCGCGGCGGCGCCGTTCTTCGGGGCGACCCACGCCAACCCGATGGGGCTGGTGAGCCGCCGCCGGTACCGCTGGACCCGCGGCCGGATCACCGACTACTGGGACGAGGTCTTCACCCCGGACGGGTTCGAGGGGCACGCGGCGCTCGACGACCAGTCCGCCTTCATCGCCAGCCTCGGCACCAACCGGTCGGCCCGGATGCGCGACGTGCTCGGCACCATCCAGGCCGACCAGGACGCCATCATCCGCGCGGGCTCCGCCGGTGCCCTCGTCGTCGACGGCGGTCCCGGTACGGGCAAGACGGTCGTCGCGCTGCACCGCGCCGCGTACCTGCTCTACTCCGACCCGCGCCTGCGCAACCGCCGGGGCGGCGTGCTCTTCATCGGCCCGCACCAGCCCTACCTCGCGTACGTCGAGGACGTCCTGCCCAGCCTCGGCGAGGAGAGCGTGCAGATCTGCACGCTGCGGGACCTCGTCGCCGAGGGGGCCACAGCGGCGATCGAGACCGATCCGGAGGTGGCCCGCCTGAAGTCGTCCGCGGCGCTGGTGCGGGCGATCGAGACGGCCGTCCGTTTCTACGAGGAGCCGCCCGCGAAGGGCATGACAGTCTCGACCGACGACGTCGAGATCCGGCTGAGCGCCGACGACTGGGCCGAGGCGTTCGAGGCGGTGGAGCCCGGTACCCCGCACAACGAGGCGCGCGACCAGGTCTGGGAAGAGCTGGTCGCGATTCTGCTGGCCAAGTACGACGGCGACGAGCCGGAGGACCTGGTCCGCCGGTCGCTGCTGCGCAACCGGGAACTGGCCACCGCCTTCAACCGGGCGTGGCCGCTGATCGAGGCGGCCGACCTCGTCGGTGACCTGTGGTCGGTACCCGCGTACCTGCGCAGGTGCGCGCCCTGGCTCAGCGCCGACGAGGCCCGGGCGTTGCGGCGTACCGACGCCCGGGCCTGGACGGTCTCCGACCTGCCGCTGTTGGACGCGGCCCGGCAGCGGCTCGGCGACCCGGAGGCGTCCCGCCGCCGGCGCCGGCAGGAGGCCGCGCTCGCCGTCCAGCGCGAGCGGATGGACCGGGTGGTCGAGGACCTGATCGCGTCCCAGGCGTACGACGACGGCGAGGGCCTGATGACCATGCTGTACGGCGAGGACATGCGGACGTCGCTGGTCGACGAGAGCGTGGCGCCCGCCGCCGACCCGGACCGGCTCGCCGGCCCGTTCGCGCACGTCATCGTGGACGAGGCGCAGGAGTTGACCGACGCCGAGTGGCAGATGCTGCTGCTGCGCTGCCCGTCGCGCAGCCTCACCATCGTCGGCGACCGCGCCCAGGCCCGGCACGGGTTCACGGAGTCGTGGCGGGAGCGGCTCGAACGGGTCGGGCTCGACCGGATCGAGCTGGCCTCGCTGACCATCAACTACCGCACGCCGACGGAGGTCATGGCCGAGGCCGAGCCGGTCATCCGGGCCGTGCTCCCGGACGCCAACGTGCCGACCTCCATCCGGAGCAGCGGAATTCCGGTGGTACGCGGATCGGTGACCGAGCTGGACTCGATCCTCGACGCCTGGCTCGCCGCGCACGCCGAGGGGACCGCCTGCGTCATCGGCGACGCCGAGTTCCAGGCCCGGCCCCGCGTCCGGTCGCTCACCCCGGAGCTGGCCAAGGGGCTGGAGTTCGACCTGGTCGTCCTCGTCGAGCCGGAGAACTTCGGCGCGGGGATCGAGGGTGCCGTGGACCGGTACGTCGCGATGACCCGGGCCACCCAGCGACTCGTCCTCCTCACCCGGCCCTGACCCCACCGCTCGCCCACGCGACCAATACAGCTGCCTTCGCCGTTACCACCACTCATTCGAACCGACACCTTTCCCGTCGCCGGAGCGGGATTCCGCACCGCCACGTAACAATCTGGACCTCCATTATTCGCGAACCCAGCAACCTCCAATTGCCTCTTTCCATTCTGGTCACCAGCCCACTACCGTCGGAAGTCACACGCTCCTCCAACAGCGGAGATCGCGAGCCGCACACACCAAGAGGAGCGCGATTGGGCAATAGCGCGAGATTTTGGAGGAGCTGTGGAGAAGACACGCGTACCGGCGAGGGAATTGATCGTCAAGCAATTACGGCGGCTGCGCCTAGCGGCCGGACTCACCCAGGAGGAATTCGGCAAACTGATTAACTACTCGGGCTCGCACGTCTCCGCGATCGAGCTGGGCAACCGCGCGCCCGACGAGGTCTACCTGACCCGGGCGGACAGGGCGCTGGAGACCGGCGGCCTCTTCATGGCCCTGCTCGAACTGGCCAAGCGCGAGGCCGAGCCGACCTGGTTCCGCCCGTGGCTGGACTCCGAGCGGACCGCCACCCAACTGCGCTGCTTCGAGCCGAACCTGGTCCCGGGGCTGTTGCAGACCGAGGAGTACGCCCGCGCGGTGCTCCGTGGCGACGTGACCCTCTCCGAGGCGGAGGTGGAGCGGCTCGTCGCGGTGCGGATGGAGCGGCAGAAGATCCTGGAGCGGGAGGACCCGCCGCAGGTCATCGCCGTGCTCGACGAGCTGGCGCTGCGCCGCTTCGCCGACGGCTTCGCGGAGATCATGGCGGCCCAGCTGCTGCACCTGGTCGCGCTCGCCGAGCGTCCCCGGGTCAGCGTGCACGTCGTCCCGGCCAGCCTCGGGCTCCACATCGGACTTTCCGGCCCGTTCGTGCTGGCCCGCGCGGAGGACGGCGGCTGGACCGGGCACCTGGAGAACCAGCTCAACGGGACCATCGTCGAGCGCACCGAGGACGTAGCCACCCTGCTGGCCAGGTGGGAGACTTTGCGGAACGAAGCCCTGCCACGCCGGCAGTCGCTCGACCTGATCAAGGAGATCGTGCAGCCATGGACCTGACCGGCGCCGTCTGGCGCAAGTCCACCCGCAGCGGCGCCAGCGGCGGCAACTGCGTCGAGGTGGCCGACAACCTGCCCGGCCTCGTCGCCGTACGCGACAGCAAGGACCGCGACGGCGCGTACCTCGCCTTCACCCCCGCCGCGTGGCGCGCCTTCGTCGCGAACCTCGACCACCGGCGCCCCTGACCCTCGCCCGCGCGGCCCGGATTCCTGCGACCCGCCCGGCCCTCGGGCCGGGCGGGTGCGGTCGGTCCGGCCGCGACCGCTCCGGCGCGAGCATCCGGGCCACCGCGTGGCACGCGACGGCCGTGAGCGGCAGCCCAGGGCGGCGTGCCAGGGCATCCGATCGCCAGGCGGCCGTCGAACCTGACGAAGATGCCGGTGACCGGGCGGTGACTAGGCGAGCAGCTGTGGGCGCAGGGTGTCGTACGCCCACTCCTCCCAGCGTTGCGGCGGCCAGGACCGGTCCCGGACCAGCACCAGGTACAGCTCGGGACTGAGCAGCGCGTAGAGCACGTCGGCGGCGTGCTCCACGGTGAGCCCGGGGCGGGCGTCCGGCCTGCCGACCAGCGCCTCGGCCGCCGTGGCGTAGACGGTGTACCGGGGATCCACCTCCTGCCGCCAGAGTTCGGCGATCTCCGGTTCGACCGTGGCGGCGGTGCGCAGTACCTCCATCATCGGGGCGACCCGGTCGAGGATCTGGCCCGCGCCGCGTACCAGTTGGCGGAGCTGTTCCTCGGCGGTGCCGGCCGCGAGCGCCGCGCGGAACCACGGCCGGTCCACCGTGGCGACCGGCTCGTCGTCGCCGGCGATGGTGACGTCGCCCAACTCCTTGAGCACCGTCCGCTTGTTGCCGAACGCGAAGTAGATCGTCTGTACCGCCACGCCGGCCCGGTCGGCGATGTCCTGGAGCGCGGTCGCCGCGTACCCCCGCTCCAGGAACAGCTCGCGCGCCGCCTCGATGATCTTCCGCCGCGTCTGTCGGCTCTTCTCGGCGCGCTTCCCCTTGACCTGCGTCACGGTTGGAGTCTATATCTAGAGTCGAACTCTAGAGTTGGACTCTAGATAAATGGGGAGACGAGCATGACCACGATCGTCAACATCCGACAGGCCGAGGCGTGGAACGGCAGCGAGGGGCGGCACTGGGCCGAGCACGCCGACCGGTACGACGTGATGGCCGCCGGCATCAACGAACCACTGCTCGGCGCGGCGGCGATCGAGCCCGGCGACCGGGTGCTCGACATCGGCTGTGGCACCGGTCTCGTCACCCGGCTCGCGGCCCGCGCCGCCGACCCGGGGCGGGTCACCGGCGTCGACATCTCCGCGCCGATGCTGGCCGAGGCGCGCGCCCGGGCGGCGGCCGAAGGGCTGGGCAACGTCACCTTCGAACGGGGCGACGCGCAGGTCCACCCGTTCCCGGACGCCGGCTACGACCTGGCGCTCAGCCGGGGCGGGGTGATGTTCTTCGGCGATCACGTCGCCGCCTTCACCAACATCCGGCGCGCGCTGCGGCCGGGCGGGCGGCTCGTCTTCGCCGGTCCCGGGCGCGGCGGGGGAGAGACCGACCACACCCGGGCGTTCGCCGCGCTGGCGCCGCTCATGCGGGCCCCGTCGCCGGCCGCGCGCGGGATGGGTTCGCTCGCCGACCCGGACCGGGTCACCGAGATCCTCGACGCGGCCGGCTTCGCGGACGTGTCGGTCACCCTCGTGCCGGTACCGGTCGTCTGGGGGCGGGACGCGGCCGACGCGGTGGACTTCTACTTCGGTACCGGCCCGGTGCGGCACAACCTCGCCGACGTGGACGAGGCGACGCGGGCACGGGTACGCGACGAGGTCCGCGAGGCGCTGCGGGCGTACGAGTCCCCCGACGGCGTACGCCTGATGGGCAGCATCTGGCTGGTCACCGCCGTCCGCCCCGCCTAACCCCACCCCGCTCCACCCCGTCGATCATGGAATTGTGGCGGGGATAAACAGGTGTAATACGGATATTTTCCCGACCACAAGTCCATGATCGACGGATGGTGGGGCGTGATCGACGGGCGGTGGGGCGTGATCGACGGAAAGATAGGGTCGGCGCATGACGGTCAGTGATCCGGACCGGGAGGTCCGACGGCTGGCGGCCGAATCGCTCGCGGTCCAGGATCCGACCGGCTGGTTCGAGCGCCTCTACACCGCCGCGGAACAGGGCGACCTGGAGGTGCCGTGGGACCGGGGCGCGCCGCACCCGCTGCTCGCGCAGTGGGCGGGGAAGCGGGAGCGCGACGGCACCGGGCGGCGGGCGGTCGTGGTCGGCTGCGGGTACGGTCACGACGCCGAGTACCTGGCCGGCCTCGGCTACGACACGGTCGCCTTCGACATCTCCGGCACCGCCGTACGGGCCGCCCGGCAGCGCTTCCCCGAGTCCCGGGTGCGCTACCGGACGGCCGACCTGCTGGCCCCGCCCGACGAGTGGCGGGAGGCGTTCGACCTGGTCTTCGAGTCGATGACGGTGCAGGCGCTGCCGGTCTCCGAGCGGGACGCCGCCATCGGCCGCGTCACCGAACTGGTGGCGCCGGCCGGCACCCTGCTCGTGGTCGCGATCCACCGGGAGGACGGGGAGCCGCCCGTCGAGGGTCCGCCCTGGCCGCTGGACCGGGCCGAGGTCGAGTCCTTCGCCCGCGACGGCCTCCGCCCGGTACGCATCGAGATCCTGACCGGCTCGACGCCGAAGTCGCGCCGCTGGCTCGCCGAGTTCCGCCGGCCCTGATCGTCCGCCGCCCGGCCCCACCGGCGCCGGCTTGACCTCGATCGCGCTTGAGGTCCTACGGTCGTCCCGTCCGGCCCGTCACGGGAGGGAGCGCCGGTGGCCATCAAGGAGTATTCGCACGAGGAACTTGCCCGCCAGCCGATCGGGTACTGGAGCGGCGAGACGTACCGTACGGTCGTGGGCCTGCTCCGCGCCGAGTTGGCGCGGGAGGACCTCACCCAACCGCACTGGTGGACGCTGAACCACGTCGCGGGCGCGCCCGGCGAGTGGACCCGTACCAGCCTTGCGGAACGGCTGCAACGGTTCGACGATCTCGGCATCAGCCTGCCGGAGGTGATCGACGACCTGCTCGGCCGGGGCTGGCTGCGGGCCGACGGCGACCGGCTCCACCTCACCGAGGCCGGCGAGGCGGGACGGCAGCGCGCCAGGGAGCGCAACGCCCGCGTACACGAGCGGACCCACGACGGGATCGACCCGGCGGAGTACGTCGCCGCGCTGAACGTACTCCGCCGGATGATCGACAATCTCGGCGGCGACAGCGACCTCCCCTGACCAGCCCCGCTCACGCCGCGACGGACGAACGTCGGCCCGCTGCCCGGCGGAAGAGCCGGGTGCCGCCGCCGGTCAGCGGGCCGGTCGGCGGCGGAAGAGCTGGATGATCGAAATGACCAGCAGGACCGCCCCGGTGCCGGCGCCGGTCACCGCGCTGGGTCGTACGTCGGTGAGCTGGGCGATCACCACGGCGGCGACCGCCACCGCGACCACGGCGGCGCCCGCCGGGATGAGCAGCCGGTCCTTCAGCACCGGCACCAGCGGCCAGAAGTGCACGCCGATGCCGAACGCGACCCAGGGGGCGATGTACTCGCTGTGGCCGGTGCGGACCACGGCGATGTTGCCGATCACGATCAGCGCGTAGCAGATACCGACCACGATCCCGTACCGCCGGGAGATCTCCCGGTCGCGGGCGGAGAGCTCGCGGCGGAGCCGCCACGTCCGTACCGCCCCGATCACCGCCACGGCGGCGCTGACGATGCCGGCCACGGTCAGCGGACCGGACCAGTGCGCCGGCGGTCCCTCCTGGGCCCAGCCGAACCAGGCCGCGCCGAAGAAGCCCAGGATCAGCGCGCTGAACTGCCCGTCCGCGCTGACCCGGGTGCGCGCGGGCGCGATGCGGTCCGGCGCCGCCGGGTGGGTCTCGGTCGACATGCTGCTCCTCAGCCTGGCGTCGCCGGCGGCCTTCTCGCCGCCAACAACTTTACGTTTTAAACCTCTTTGCAGTGTGCGGACCGTGGGGCCCGGTGTCAACCGCCGCCGGCCCGGTCGACCTGCCGGGTCAGGCTGGCCCGGGCCGGCGGAGGCCGACCGGGCGGGGCCGGGTCGGCCCTCGCAGGAAAACTCCACCTGGGCGGGCCGCGCCGTCAAACATTTACATAGATGGATGCTGTCGCTAACATCCTGCGTACCGCGCGCGTAACGACCGACTCCTCCCCACCCCCGGAAGGACGGACCCGTGCGACGACCCATCAGGTATTTCGCCGCCCTGGCGACCACGATCTTCGCGACCCTCGCGGCCACCCTGCTGGTGGCGACCCCGGCGCACGCCGCCCCGGTCTTCAAGGCCCCATTCCCGTGCGGTCAGCGCTGGACCTACAGCCACCACAGCGCCGAGGTACGGCTGGCGCTGGACTTCGTCCGGGCCGACGGCGGTACGACCGGCGGCACGCCGGTGCTCGCCTCGGCCTCGGGCACCGCGCGGCGGTACTCACAGCCCAGCGGCGCCGGCAACTACATCGTCATCGACCACGGCGGCGGCTGGACCACGTACTACTTCCACCTCGCCTCGTACTCGGTCCCGGACGGCGCGGTCGTCGGCCAGGGGCAGCAGATCGGCGTCACCGGCACCACCGGCAACTCCTCCGGCCCGCACATCCACTACGAGCAGCTGCTCAACGGCGTCGGCCAGAACATCGTGATCAACGGGGCGTCGCTGGCGCCGTACCCGGGCTCGTACAACCAGAAGTACCTGACCAGCGACAACGGCTGCGGCGGCGGTACCGCCTTCTGGACCTGGGGCAGCGGAGTACGGGTGCGCAGCGACGTCCGCCTCGCCGCCCCGGTCGTGACCACCCTGGCCGGGCCGACCCTGGTCTACGTGCTCTGCCAGAAGCAGGGCGACACGGTCTCCGCCGAGGGCTACACCAACAACTGGTGGTCGCGGCTGCGCGACCAGAACGGCTACCTCACCAACATCTACATCGACCATCCCGCCGCGCAGCTACCCGGCGTACCGATCTGCTGATCTGCCCGCACGAACGCGTGGCCGCCCGGACCACCGGTCCGGGCGGCCACGCCACGACCGGGGTACGGACCAGCGGTCCGGCACCGGTCGATGCCAGCCGGCACGGGTCGATGCCGGTCGGCGCCGGCGAAGATCCCTGATCTCCCGGCCACCGCCTCGGCCGGCTCCATCGCCGTACCTACTGCTTGCGCGCCCGACGGCCGCGTTGACAGGGCGACGTTGACCTGTATATTTAACGTCTCGGCTAATTAACCACCTAGCTAAGTAGGCCATGGATACGGATCAGCTCAACAGAACCTTCGCCGCCTTGGCGGATCCCACCCGCCGGGCGATCCTGGCCAGGCTGGCCGAGGGCGAGGCCACCGTCAACGAGCTGGCAGAGCCCTTGCCGCTCACGCTGCCGGCGGTCTCCAAGCACCTCAAGGTGCTCGAACAAGCCGGACTCATCACCCGCGGGCGCAGCGCCCAGTGGCGCCCGTGCCAGCTGGAACCCGCACCCCTGCGCGAGGCCACGGACTGGTTGGAGCGCTACCGGGAGTTCTGGGAGGGCAGCTTCGACCGCCTCTCCGCTCACCTGCACGAGATCCAGAAAGGCAGCACGAATGGCTGACAACCCGGTCGCCCACGGGGCACCCACCCGCGAATTCACGATCACCCGGGTCTTCGACGCACCGCGACGGCTGGTCTTCGAGGCATGGACCGACCCACGGCACATCGCCCAGTGGTTCGGACCCGTCGGCGTCACCACCCCCCTGTCCAGCATTTCGATGGACGTCAGGCCGGGCGGGATATGGCAGCTACCCATGATCGACGACGTCGACGGCACGGAGTACCCGGTGACCTTCACCTGCCGGGAGGTGGTGGAGCCCGAGCGGCTGGTGCTGACCACGCGGGTGCGGCCCGGGTCGGGGACCCTCCCCGACGAGGCGGTGCTGACCGTGACCTTCGCCGAACTCGGGGACCGGACCGAAATGACGTTCCACGTCTGCGGCCTCGCCGCGAGCGAAGAGAACGCCGAGCTGGAGAACGGCTGGTCCAGCTCGTTCGACCGGCTGGCCGAGCGGCTGGCCCGGGTCACTTCCGCATCGACCGGAGCAGCCCGATGACCGTCACGAGCGGTGCGGACCTGACGGGACTGCCACAGGGAGACCTCCGGCTGCTGCAGAGCCCGGTCGCACAGCGGCTGTTGGCCTCGACCGAACTGGCGCGCATCGCGTATGTGGCGTCGGACGGCACACCGCGGGTCTTCCCCATGCTCTTCCACTGGACCGGAACCGAGGTGGTGCTCTCCACCTTCGGTGGGGCCAAGGTGGCTGCCCTACGGGCCCGACCGGCGGTCGCGATCACCATAGACGCCGCGTCCACGCCACCGGAGGTACTGCTCATCCGCGGCCGGGCCGAGGTCACGGAGGTCGACGGGATCGTGCCGGAGTACATCCTGGCGCACTACCGCTACGGCGGTCCGGAGCAGGGCGCCGCCAACATCGCCGCGGTCGATCACCCGGGTACGAGGATGTTCCGCATCGCGGTCCGCCCCACCTGGGTGGGCGTGCTGGACTTCCAGACCCGGCTGCCGGGTGGGACCAGTCCAGAGGAGTTCGAGCGGCGGGGCCGATCGTGAACCGGATCCGCTCCGGTACGCCGGCCACGTACGTGCTGATCCACGGCGCGGCGGCCGACTCGTGGTGCTGGCACCTGCTCGCCGCCGAGTTGCGTGACCGGGGCCATGACGTGGTGGCCGTGGACCTGCCGTGTGACGACGAATCGGCGGGCCTCACGGAGTACGCCGATTCGGTGATCGCGGCGGTCGGGGCGCGTACCAACCTGGTCGTGGTGGCCCACTCCTTCGGCGGGTTCACCGCTCCGCTCGTGTGCGACCGGGTGCCGGTGCGGCTCCTGGTGATGCTGCAGGCGATGATCCCCAAGCCGGGCGAGCTGCCCGGCGAGTGGTGGGCTGCCACCGGTCACGACCAGGCCAGGCGTGAGCAGGACGCACTCGACGGCAGGGCCGAGAACGACCTGGTGACGCTGTTCGTGCACGACCTCCCGCCGCGGCTCGCGGCCGAGGCGCTCAGCCGCGGGAAGGCCCAGGCCAGCACGCCCTTCACGCAACCGTGGCCGCTGGCGGCATGGCCGGAGGTGCCGACGAGGTTTCTCCTCAGCCGTGGCGACCGTTTCTTCCCGGCCGACTTCATGCGGCGCGTCGTACGCGACCGGCTGCGCATCGTCCCGGACGAGATGGCCGGCGACCACCTTCCGATGCTCGGCCACCCCACGGAGCTGGCCGACCGGCTTGAGGCGTACCGGAGCCAACTAGAGGCGGAGACGGCCTAGCCTCAGAGGCCGCCGACGAAGCGGCCGGGGGCGAGTCGCTGCGCCGGGTCGAAGCGCTGCTTCACCCGGCGCAGCAGCGACAGGTCGGGCACGTCGCCCCAGAGATCGACCGATCCCCGTACCGCGGGCGGCGCGGCGATCACCACGCATCGGCCGCGCCGGGCGAGCAGGACGTTCCGGACGGCGGCGAGGATCGCGCCGACCCGGTGCGGCGAGGTCTTGCCCGGCAGGACGGCGTGCACGGTACCGAGCCCCGCCGAGCCGCGGATCGGCACGGGCTCGCCGACCGCGTCCCGCAGCGCGTAGACCGCGGCGGGCAGGTCCGGCAGCGGTACGTCGACCCGCAGCGCCACGTCGTCCGGCCCGAACGGGTACCGCCGCCACCAGGGTGGCGGCGCCGCCGAGGTGGTCTCCTGGCCGTCGAGCAGGTTGCCGAGCCGGCGTACCCGGTCGGCGACGTCGGCCGCACCGCCCTCCAGCAGTACGGCCAGGGTCCCGGCGAGCGGACGCCCGGCGGCGTCCCGGCGCGCCGGGGCGGCGCCCTCCTCGGCGAGGAGGTCGACCTCGACCGCGGCCGGCGAGAGCTGGGCGGCGAGGATGTCGAGGACGAGGTTGGGAACCTCCAGCGGGGTCCAGAGCGGCCGGGTCACCCAGATCCGGCTCGCCGGCAGCGGCTGCACCCGCAGGGTCGCCGAGACCAGCACGCCGAGGGCGCCGTGCGAGCCGCAGAGCAGCCGGGCCAGCTCCGAGGCGGTGTTGTCGCCCGCCGACCACCCGCCGGCGTGGGTCAGCACCCCGGCGGCGTCCACATAGCTGATGCCGAAGAGCTGGTCGCAGGGGGTGCCGTGGCGGTGCCGCAGCGGCCCGGCCTCGTCCGCGGCGATCACCCCGCCGATCGTGGCGCCGTCGGAGGGCACGTCCAGCGCGAGCCGCTGGCCGCGGCGCTCCAGGACCGACTGGACCGAGCGCACCGGCGTGCCGGCCCCCACCTCGACGACCAGTTGGTCCTCCGGCCGGTGCCAGATCCCGGCGATCCGGCCCGTGTCCAGCACGATGTCCACCGGGGACGACGACGGGGTGGCACCCCAGTCGATCTTCGTGCCGGCGCCCCGGGGTACGACGGAGAGGTCGTGCTCGGCGGCGACCCGCAGGATGGCGGAGACGCCCTCGACGTCGGGCGGGGCGGCGACCCAGCGGGACGGGGCGCCGGCGACCTCGTCGGCGGCGCCGGAGGGACGGGTGAACTCGGGCCCACAGATCTCGATGAGACGTCGCGCGATCGCGTCACCGGACGGTCGTTCGATCAACACATCCACCCCCCACATCCCGGCCCATCGTACATATGTTCGAACGTTTCGCAACGACCGCTGCGGCCCGTGGCGCCGCTCGCGCGGTAACGTGACCGGGGTGACGACTGAGACGCCGACGCCCCCCGTCGCCAAGCGGATCCCGACCGAGCGCACCCACCACGGCGACACGGTCGTCGACGAGTACGCCTGGCTCGCCGACAAGGACGATCCGGACACCATCGCCTACCTGGAGGCGGAGAACCGCTACACCGAGGCGAGCACGGAGCGGCTGGCGTCGCTGCGCGAGACGCTCTTCAACGAGACGAAGCGGCGCACCCAGGAGACCGACCTGTCGGTGCCGGTACGCAAGGGCGGCTACTGGTACTACACCCGCACCGTCGAGGGCCAGCAGTACGGCATCCAGTGCCGGCGCCCGGTGCGCGACGGCGAGACCGAGCCGCCGGCGACGGCGGACGGTACGCCGCTCGACGGCGAGGAGATCCTGCTCGACGGCAACGCGCTGGCCGAGGGGCACGACTTCTTCTCGCTCGGCACCTCCGACGTCAGCCCCGACGGGCGCTGGCTGGCGTACTCCACCGACTTCTCCGGCGACGAGCGGTTCACGCTTCGGATCAAGGACCTCTCCACCGGCGAGGTGCTCGCCGACGAGGTGCCCGACACCTTCTACGGCACCGCCTGGTCCGCCGACGGATCGGCCCTGTTCTACCTGACCGTGGACGAGGCGTGGCGGCCGTACCGGGTCTGGCGGCACACGGTCGGCGCGCCGGCCGCCGACGACGTGGTCGTCTACGAGGAGAGCGACGAGCGGTTCTGGGTCGGCGTGGAGCTGACCCGGTCGGAGAAGTTCATCGTCATCGAGGCGAGCAGCAAGATCACCAGCGAGGTACGGGTGATCCCGGCGACGAACCCGACTGGGGAGCCGGCCGTGATCGCACCGCGCCGGCAGGGCGTGGAGTACTCGATCGAGCACCACGGTCACCGGTTCCTGATCCTGCACAACGACGGCGCCGAGGACTTCGCGCTGGCGTACACCTCGGCCGACGCGCCCGGCGACTGGGTACCGATGATCGAACACTCTCCCGGTACGCGGCTGGAGGGGGTCGACGCGTTCAGCAACCACATCGTGGTGTCGCTGCGGTCGGAGGGGCTCACGGGTCTGCGGGTACTGGCGACGGGCGGTACGGACTCGTACGACATCGACTTCCCTGAGCCTATCTACAGTGTGGGACTGGATGCTAACCCTGAGTACCAGACAACTTCCATCCGGTTGCACTACACCTCGCTCGTCACGCCGGACTCCATCTACGACTACGACCTGGTGACCCGGGAACTCGTGCTGCGCAAGCGGAAGCCGGTGCTGGACGGGTTCGACCCGGCCGACTACGAGCAGCACCGCGACTGGGCCCTGGCCGACGACGGCACCCGGGTACCGATCTCGCTGGTCTGCCGGGCCGGTACGCCCCGGGACGGCTCGGCGCCCTGCGTCATCTACGGCTACGGCTCGTACGAGGCGAGCATGGACCCCTGGTTCTCGATCCCCCGGCTCTCGCTGCTCGACCGTGGCGTGGTCTTCGCGGTGGCGCACATCCGCGGCGGCGGCGAGCTGGGCCGGCGCTGGTACACCGAGGGCAAGCTGCTGGCCAAGAAGAACACCTTCACGGACTTCGTGGCCTGCGCGCGGCACCTGGTCAAGTCGGGCTGGACCAGCACGGACCGGCTGGTGGCCCGGGGCGGCTCGGCCGGCGGCCTGCTGATGGGGGCGGTGGCGAACCTCGCCCCGGACGCCTTCGCCGGCATCGTCGCGCAGGTGCCCTTCGTCGACGCGCTCAACTCCATCCTGGACCCGTCGCTGCCGCTGACCGTCACGGAGTGGGAGGAGTGGGGCAACCCGCTCGCCGACCCCGAGGTGTACGGCTACATGAAGTCCTACACCCCGTACGAGAACGTGGCGGCGGTGGACTACCCGCCGATCCTCGCGGTGACCAGCCTGAACGACACCCGGGTGCTGTACCACGAGCCGGCGAAGTGGATCGCCCGGCTGCGGGCGGTGGCGCCGCAGGGCTCGTACCTGCTCAAGACCGAGATGGGCGCCGGGCACGGCGGCCCGAGCGGGCGGTACAACGCCTGGAAGGAAGAGGCGTTCGTGGCGGCCTGGACCCTCGACCGGCTCGGCCTGGCCGGCTGACACCCTCGTCCCGCGCGGCCCGTCCGGTATCCGGGCGGGCCGCAGGCCGTTATCGGCTACCCACGATTAGTTAACAATCTTGCGAGAGAGCGCTTTCTCGCGTAGAAACATTTATATGCGTACACGACGAACCCTCCTGGCCATGACTCTGGCCAGCGTCGGCCTGGCGGCGACGCTGGCGGTACCGGCCCCCGAACCCGCCAGCGCCGAGCCCGGTGCGGTCACCTGGAGTGACGACTTCAACGGTCCCGCCGGCAGCGCCCCCGATGGCAACAAGTGGCGACGCGACATCGGTGGCGGCGGCTGGGGCAACAACGAGCAGCAGTACTACACGAACAGCACCAGCAACGCCGCGCTCGACGGCAACGGGAACCTGGTCATCACGGCCCGCCGGGAGAACCCCGCCAACTACCAATGCCACTACGGCTACTGCCAGTACACCTCGGCCCGGCTGCTCACCTCCGGTACGTTCAGCCAGGCGTACGGCCGCTTCGAGGCCCGCATGAAGCTGCCGCGCGGGCAGGGCATCTGGCCCGCGTTCTGGATGCTCGGCGGCGGCAACTGGCCCGACGGCGGCGAGATCGACATCATGGAGAACATCGGCCGCGAACCGGGGACCGTGCACGGCACCATCCACGGGCCGGGCTACTCGGGCGCCGAGGGCATCGGCGCCGCGTACACGCTGCCGAACGGGCAGTCGTTCGCCGACGGCTTCCACACCTTCACGGTCGACTGGGCGCCGGACTCGATCACCTGGTACGTCGACGGCAACCAGTACTCCCGCAAGACCCCGGCCGACCTCGGCGGTGACCGCTGGGTCTTCGACCACCCGTTCTTCATCATCATGAACGTCGCGGTCGGCGGCTACTGGCCCGGCTACCCCGACGGCAGCACCCAGTTCCCGCAGCAGATGGTGGTCGACTACGTACGGGTCCAGGCGTGGAACAACAGCGGCGGGGGCGGCGGCAGCCGGCTGATCGGGTCGGCCAGCAACCGCTGCATCGACGTCCCGGGCGCGAACCCGGCCGACGGTTCCCAGTTGCAGATCTGGGACTGCAACGGCACCGCCGCCCAGCAGTGGAGCTTCCCCGGTGACGGCACCATCCGGGCGCTCGGCAAGTGCATGGACGTCGCCGGGGCCGCGACCACCAACGGGACGAACGTGCAGCTCGCGACCTGCAACGGCAACGCGGCCCAGCAGTTCGTCCTCAGCTCCGCCGGCGACCTGGTCAACCCACGGGCAAACAAGTGCGTGGACGTACGGGACCGGGTGACCACCAACGGCGGCAAGCTACAGATCTGGGACTGCACCGGCGCCACCAACCAGAAGTGGCGCCGCGGCTGACCCCACCCCCACCCCACGCGCCGATCTAGGGCAAATCCTCGTTAAATGATCTCCAATCACGTGGATTTGCCCTAGATCGCGGGGGCGGGGGTGCGCGACGCGGTGGGCGACAATGGGCCATGCGCTTCGGCATCCTCGGCCCGACGCAGCTGCACCTGGCCGACGGGCGCGCGGTCGCCCTCCGCGGGTCCCGGCTGCGCGCCCTGCTGGTGCTGCTGCT
This sequence comes from Micromonospora sp. NPDC049559, assembly GCF_040676675.1. Lineage (NCBI taxonomy): Bacteria > Bacillati > Actinomycetota > Actinomycetes > Micromonosporales > Micromonosporaceae > Micromonospora > Micromonospora sp. NPDC049559. The sequence continues at coordinate 69,837 of NZ_JBFAPK010000001.1, forward strand.
CCTGGACGCCGGCCGGGTGGTCCCCACCGACCGGTTGATCGCCGGCCTCTACGGCGACCAGCCGCCGGCCGGGGCCGCCAACGCGCTCCAGTCGCAGGTCTCCCGGCTCCGCCAGGCGCTGCCGGCCGAGGCGGGGACCCCGCTCCCGGTCGAGTTCCACCGCTGGGGATACCGGCTCGCGGTCGACCCCGAACAGGTCGACGCGCACCGGTTCGACCGGCTCGCCGCCGAGGGACACCGCGCCCTGACCGCCGGTGACCGGCCCCGGGCGGTGGCCGTACTGCGGGCGGCGCTCGACCTGTGGCGGGGGCAGCCGCTGGCCGACGTGCTCGACGCGCCCTTCGCCGCCGCGTCCGCCACCCGCCTGGCCGAGGCGCGCCTCGCCGCCGTCGAGGACCGGATCGAGGCCGAGCTGGGCCTCGGCGAGTCCGCTCCGCTCGTACCGGAGCTGCGCGAGCTGGTCGCCGCGTACCCGCTGCGGGAACGGCTGCACGGCCAGCTCATGCGCGCCCTGCACGGCAGCGGGCGGCAGGCCGAGGCGCTGGCGGTGTACGGCGACGCCCGCCGGGTGCTCGCCGACGAGATCGGCGCCGACCCCTCGCCCGAGCTGGCCGCGCTGCACCTGGCCCTGCTCCGCGCCGACGAACCGCCCGCGCCGGCGCCGGCCGTCCGGTCCGCCCCGCCGGGCCACTTCACCAGCTTCGTCGGGCGGGACGAGGAGCTGCGGCGGATCGGGAAGCTGCTCGGCGAGACGCGGCTGGTCACCCTCACCGGGCCCGGCGGTGCCGGCAAGACGCGGCTGGCCGTGGAGGCGGCCCGGCGGCGCTCCGGCGAGGTCTGCTTCGTGGAGCTGGCGCCGCTCGGCGACGGTACCGAGCTGCCGCAGGCGGTGCTCGGCGCGCTCGGGCTGCGCGCGGCCGGGCTGCGGCCGGGGCTCGACCAGCAACCGCAGGATCCCGCCGAACGGCTCGTCGCGGCGCTCGCCGACCGGTCCCTGCTGCTCGTCCTCGACAACTGCGAGCACCTCGTGGACGCCGCCGCGCGGCTCGCCGCCCGGCTGCTCGGCGCCTGCCCCGGACTGCACGTCCTCGCCACCAGCCGGGAACCGCTACGCCTCACTGGCGAGGCACTCTGCCCGGTCTCGGGGCTGGCCCTGCCGCCGGCCGAGAGCACCCCCGAGCACGCCCGAGACTACCCGGCCGTACGGCTCTTCGCGGAGCGCGCCGCCGACGTGGTACCCGGCTTCGCGGTGACACCCGCCAACGCCGAGGCGGTACTGCGCATCTGCCGTACCCTCGACGGCCTGCCGCTGGCGATCGAGCTGGCCGCGGCGCGGGTCCGCGCCCTGCCCGTGGCGGAGGTCGCCGCCCGGCTCGACGACCGGTTCCGGCTCCTGTCGCGGGGCAGCCGCGTCGCCGAGCCACGGCACCAGACCCTGCGCGCGGTGGTCGAGTGGAGCTGGGACCTGCTCGAACCGGCGGAGCAGGCGCTCGCCCGCCGGCTGTCGGTCTTCGCCGGCGGGGCCAGCCTGGCGGCGGTCGAACGGGTCTGCGGGCAGCCCGGGTTCGACGTCGTGGGCGTGCTGACCAGCCTGGCCGACAAGTCGCTGGTCGAGGTCGGCGGCGCGGCGGAGGGGGTCGGCGGCGCGGCACTCCAGCCAGGCCAGGCGGCGGCCGAGGTCGGCGGTACGGGCCGTTACCGGATGCTCGAAACGGTCCGCGCGTTCTGTGCCGAGCGGCTCGCCGAGGCCGGCGAGACGGAACGCTTCCGACTCGCCCACGCCGGATACTTCCACGAGCTGGCGGCCACCGCCGACCCGCATCTGCGCGGAGGCGAACAGCTGGAGTGGCTGCGCCGCCTCGACGCCGACCGGGACAACCTGCACGCCGCGCTCCGTCGCTCGATCGACTCCGGTGCCGTCCGTACCGCGTTGGGGCTGGTCGCGACGCTGGCCTTCTACTGGTGGCTGCGCGGCCTGCGCGCCGAGGGGGCGGCGCTCGCCGCCGAGGTGCTCCGCCGCGCCGAGGCGGGCCCGCCGGAGGGGCTGGCGGAGGAGTACGCCCTCTGTGTCGCGTACGCGGCGCTGGGCGGCGGCATCCCGCCCGGGAACCTCCACGCGGTCCCTCCCGCACATGCCGGCGCCGCACCGGCCGAGGACCTCGACGCCGCCCTCGGACGCCTCGGGACCGCCCCGCCCGGAAACCTCGTCGACGCCGCCACCGTCTGGCAGACCATGACCGGTCCGCCCCGGCTGCCGTTCCTGCTCGCCCTCTCGGGCATGACCACCGGACCACCCGGCGACCCCGAGACCACCGCGGCCATGATGGCCCAGCGCCGGGTGCTGCTCGGCGGCGACGCGTGGTCCCACGCGCTGGCCGCCACCGGACTGGGGATGACCTGGCTGCTCGACGGCCAGACGGGACCGGCCGAACGGGAGCTGCGGGTCGCGCTGGACGGCTTCCGGGCCATCGGCGAACGGTGGGGCATGATCATGGTCCTCTCCGCCCGGGCCGAGCTGGCCAGTCTGCGGGGCGACCACGCCGGTGCCGTAGGACCGATGGACGAGGCGCTGCGCCTGGCCGAGGAGCTGGGCTCCACCGTGGACATGGCGGACGTACTGCGCATCCGGGGCGACGGGCGGCGGCGCGCCGGTGACCTGGCGGGGGCGCGGGACGACCTCGACCGGGCGGCACGGCTGGCCCGCCGCTCGGGCGCGCCCGAGGTACTGGCGGCGGCGCGGGCCGGCCTCGGCGAGATCGCCCGCCAGCGGGGCGACCTCGCCGAGGCCCGGCGACTCTGCGAGACGGCGCTCGCCGAGTGCCCCACCGGCTGGTTCGTGCCCGAGGCGATCCGGCTCGGCCTGCTGCTCATCCTCGGCCGGATCGCCGCCGCCGAGGGCGAGGCCGACGCCGCCCGGGACTGGTACCAGCGGGCACTGCGCGGGTCGGACCTGCCGTGGGAGTCGGAGACACTGGTCGGCGCGGTCGAGGGGTTGGTCGAGCTGGCGCTGCGCGAGGGCGCCGTCGAGCACGCCGCCCTGCTGCTCGGCGCGGCCGGGGCGCTGCTGCCGGCCACCGCCGCCGGACGGCTCGACGGGACCACCGCCCTCGGCGGGCACGGTGACCTCGGCGGGCACGGTGACCTCGGCGGGCGCGGCGGCGCGCTGGCCGCGGTACGGGCCCGGCTCGGCGAGGCGGCCTGCCGCTCGGCGTACGAGCGGGGCGCCGCCCTGAGCCGCGAGCAGGCGCTGGCCGTGTTGGGCGCGGCCCCACCGACCGGCCGGCAGCGCGGTTCACCGGCCGGCTGAGCGCGTTCGCACGCGGTCGCGGCCCGCTCGTGCGCGCGCGGTGCGTGGCTGGTCAGCGGCGGGTCCCAGCCTGGGGACATGACCACATCGACACCTGCGGTCGTCGCCGAGGGACTGCGCAAGCGGTACGGCACGACCAGAGCTCTGGCCGGGCTCGACCTCGCGGTGCCGGCCGGCACGGTGCACGGCCTGCTCGGACCGAACGGGGCGGGCAAGACCACGGCGGTACGGATCCTGTCAACGCTGGTGCGCTGTGACGCCGGCCGGGCCCGGGTGGCCGGGTTCGACCTGGCGCGCCAACCCGACCTGATCCGCACCCGGATCGCGCTGACCGGGCAGTACGCCGCGGTCGACGAGATCCTCAGCGCGCGGCAGAACCTGGTCCTCTTCGGCCGGCTGCACCATCTCGGCGCCGGCGACGCCCGGCGACGCGCCGACGAGCTGCTGGAACAGTTCGGGCTCACCGAGGCGGCCGGCCGCTCGGCGCGCGAGTTCTCCGGGGGCATGCGGCGCCGGCTCGACCTCGCCGCCAGCCTCATCCGGACGCCGGAGGTGCTCTTCCTGGACGAGCCGACCACCGGCCTCGACCCGCGCAGCCGCAACCAGCTGTGGGACGCCGTACGGGCGCTGGTCCGCGAGGGCACCACGGTGCTGCTCACCACGCAGTACCTGGAGGAGGCCGACCAGCTCGCGGACCGGATCTCGGTCGTCGACACGGGCCGGGTGGTGGCCGAGGGCACCGCGGACGAGCTGAAGTCCCACATCGGCGCCGACCGGATCGAGGTGGTGGTGCGCGACGCGGCCGGGCTCGACCGCGCCGTGGCGCTGGTCCACCAGTCGTGCGGTACGCCCCCCGAGGTCGACCGCGACAGCCGCCGGGTGACCGCGCCGGTGCGCGACGACCGGGTCGCCGCGCTCACCCGGGTCATGCGGGCGCTGCACGGCGCCGGGGTCGTGGTCGAGGACATCGGCGTCCGCCGGCCCACCCTCGACGAGGCGTTCCTCCAGCTGACCGGGCACGGCACGGCGGACGCCGCCGGCCCGAACGCGACCCTGCCCTCGCCGGCGCACGCCGGCCGGACGGCGACGCCCGGAGGTACGGCATGACCGCCACGCTGCGGGCCGAACCGCACCGGCCGCCGGCGCCCGGGCCGGTCACGGCCCGGGCCGGACGGCTCCGCCGGGTGGTACGCGACGGGTGGACGATGACCTTGCGCTACCTGGCGCACGTGCTCCGGTCGCCCGAAGAGATCATCATCTACTTCTCGCTGCCGATCATGTTCGTGCTGGTCTTCGGGTACGTCCTCGGCGGCGGCATGGCGGTGGCCGGCGGCGGCAACTACCGGGAGTTCCTGCTCCCCGGCGTCTTCGTGATGACCATGCTGTACGGTCTCGGCGCGACCGCCTCCGCGGTGGCCACCGACGTCAGCCGGGGCGTGGTCGACCGGTTCCGCTCGATGCCGGTGGCCCGCTCGGCGCTGCTCGTCGGCCGGGGCGCCGCCGACCTGGTCCGGGCCGTGCTGGAACTGGTCACCCTGGTCGTCTGCGGGCTGCTGGTGGGCTGGCAGTGGCACGACGGGATGGGCGGGGCGCTGCTCGCGGTCGCGCTGGTCCTGCTGCTGCGGGTGGCGGTGACCTGGGTCGGGATCTACCTCGGCCTGGTCGTACCGAACCCCGACACGGTCGCGGTGATCATCTTCCCGGCGGCCTTCCCGTTCAGCGCGCTGTCGAACGTCTTCGTCTCGCCCCAACTGATGCCCGACTGGCTCGGCGTGGTCTCCGAGTGGAACCCGCTCTCGGCCACCACGGCCGCCGCCCGCGAGCTGTTCGGCAATCCGGGGCTCGGCGGTGACTCCTGGGCGGCGCAACACCCGCTGCTGTTGGCGGTGGCCTGGCCGGTGGCGCTGATCGCGGTCTTCGCGCCGCTGGCGGTACGCCGCTACCACCACCTGAGCCGGTGACGGGCCGGGCCGGGCGCGCGACCTGACCGGGTACGCGGCCGAGCCGGGCAGCCGGCCGGGGCGGCCCGGCCGCCGCCCTGGCCGACCCGCTCCGCGTGGACACGCCGGGTGACCCTGGCGAAGGTGGTTCGCTCTTTTCTCTCCACACCGAATTCGTTGTGATCACACCGGCGATGGTGTGGAGAGAAAGAGCGAACCACTTTCCGGCCCGGCACGGCGAGGACGAACCCGCCGGCCAGCCCCGACGGCCGCACCCGGTCGTACCCTCACCGGCCGGCCCACGACCAGCCTCCTGATCACCTACGACCACTGACCAGGCTTCGGACCTACTCGGCTAGCGCGACGGGGCGACGAACTCGTCGACGACCCACCGGACGACGTCGGCGGGGTAGGGCGCCGTCAGCCCGAGGACGATGTGCGAGAAGCCGGCGGCGAGCGCCTCGCCGATCTCCGCCCGGGTCGTACCCGGCCGGTCGTAGGAGACCGGCAGGTGGATCGAGCGCGTGATCGACGCGGGGTCGCGCCCGATCTCGGCGCAGTACCGGTTGAGCAGCGCGCCGCGACGGACGACGTCGGCGATGTCACCGCCGGGGATGTTCCACAGGTCGGCGTGCTCGGCGACCACGCGCAGCGTCGCGGACGAGCGGCCGCCGATCATTATCGGCGGGTGGGGACGCTGGACCGGCTTGGGATTGCAGAACGCCCCGGTGAGCTGGACGTACCTGCCGGCGAAGTCGAACGGCTCGGTCTCGGTCCAGAGGCGCCGGACGACGGTGCACGCCTCGGCGAGGCTCCCCACCGAGTGGGCGAAGTCGTGGTATGGCAGGCCGTGCGCCTCGTACTCGCGCCGGGCCAGCGGATGGCCGGGGCGCGAGCCCGCGCCGATACCGAAGTCGAGCCGCCCGCCGGCGACGACGTCGACCGTCGCGGCCATCTTGGCCAGCATCGCGGGCGGCCGGAAGCGGTTGCTGGTCACGAGCAGGCCGAGGCGCAGCCGCCGGGTCTGCGCGGCGAGGGCCGCGAGCAGCGTCCAGCCCTCGTACGTCGGTCCGGCCGGGTCGCCGCCGATCGGCATGAGGTGGTCGAACAGCCAGGCGTGCTCGATCTCGGCGATGGCGTCCGCCTCCCGCCAGACCCGTTGGATGTCGTGGTAGTCGACCTGCATGGGGGCGGTCATGATCCCGAAGCTGGGCATGGGTCCGTGGGTCCTCTCCGTGATCGGGGGGTCTGCTGCTCTGGTGATCGGGGGCCGTCCCGGTCGGATGGGCGACCTGTCCCGGGAACGTCACTTGGAGTCGATCCGGCCCAGCGGATGGGCGCGCGCCGCCAGTTCGGCGCGCGCCGCGGACCAGCTGCCGTCCCCCGGGTACAGCGCGCCGCGCAGGAAGGCCCAGGTGAGCCGGCGGACCAGGGCGACCCGCTCGGGGTTCTCGTCCGTCGTCTCCGTGCTGGCGTACCCGGAGATCCCGCCCAGCGAGTGCTCCGCCCCGAAGAGGGTGAGCAGGCTCTTGGGCCCCGGGCTCAGTACGTACGGGTCGGTGAACCACTCCGGGCCCCGTACGGTCAGCGCGGACTGGTCCTTGTCCCCCGCGACCACCAGGGCCGGCGTGGTCATCCGCCCGAAGTCCGGGTTCATGAAGGGGAAGTGCTCGGCGGCGAACGGCGTCAGGTCGGCCCCGCCCGTGCCCGGTGCGGCGAGCAGCACGCCGGCCTTGATCCGCCGGTCGGACCGGTCCTCGCCCGGGACGCCGTCGGCGTCGAGGATCCGCGCGCCGAGCAGCATGCTCGCCGTCTGGGCGCCCCAGGAGTGTCCGGCGACGGCGATGCGGCCGCGGTCGAGCCGTCCGGCGAGGCCGGGGAGGGCGGCCTCGACGAGGTCGAGCCGGTCGAGGACGCGCGTCAGGTCCTCGACCCGGAACCGCCAGATCTCCGGGTGACGGGGATCGTCGGGCGCGACGTCCAGCGTCCGCGAGTCGAGGTGGGTGGGCTGGACGACCACGAAGCCGTGGGCGGCCCAGAAGTCGACCAACGGGGCGTAGCCGTCCAGCGACTCGCCGAAGCCGTGCGAGAAGACGACGATGGGCAGGTCTCGGCCGGTCGCCGGGGCGGAGACCCGTACCCGCAGGTCCTCGCCGCGACCGGGCGCCGGCAGCAGCACCGGGCGTACCGAGACGACGGGTGCGGCCGGGCCGACGGGTTCGTCGGAGTGGAGCATGGTTTCCTCCCGGGAATGAGGTGGACGGCGACGCGCGGCGCGGGTCGGCTCCGGGGGCCGGCGGCGACGAGGTCGCGGGAACGCCGGCTCTGGCATCATGGAGTAGCGGATCAGCGTTCCGTTTAACGATACGGAACGCCGTTCCGGTTAGCAAGGCGAGTGACGGAGGAGACTGCGCGGTGGCTGGCATCGGTGGCGGATCGGGATCGAGATCGGGATCGTCCGCCCCTCGTAAGCGGGCCGACGCCCGGCGCAACGAGGAGACCCTGCTGGAAGCGGCCGCCGCGGCCTTCGTCGCCGCCGGCGTCGACGCGCCCGTACGCGACATCGCGGCCCGGGCCGGCGTCGGGGTCGGCACGATCTACCGGCACTTCCCGACGCGGGCCGACCTCGTCGTCGCCGTCTACCGGCACCAGGTCGAGGCGTGCGTCCAGGCCGGCCCGGACCTGCTGGCGAGCAGCGACTCACCGTACGACGCGCTGACCCGGTGGATCGATCTCTTCGTCGACTTCCTGGTCACCAAGCACGGGCTCGCCGAGGCGCTGCAGTCCGACGACGCCACCTTCGTGAGCCTGCACGCCTACTTCGTCGATCGCCTCGCCCCCGTCTGCGCCGAACTCCTCGGCGCCGCCGCCCGGGCCGGCGAGATCCGTCCCGACATCCAGGCCCTCGAACTGATGCGCGGCGTCGGCAACCTCTGCATCGGCGCGGGCAAGGACCCCCGGTACGACGCCCGCCGCCTGGTCGAACTCCTGCTCGCCGGGCTGCGCGTCACCGCCCGGCGCGCGGGTGGGCCGGCCGGCGGCGTCGAGCCGGCCCCGGCCTAGGACAGACCGCCCCACGGCAGCCAGCCGGAACGCGTCACCGCCTGCTGGTAGTCGACCGAGGCGGTCTCCCGACCCCACTCGGGCATGCCGGCGGGCAGGTCCTGCGGATCGGCGAGCACCTCGACGATGGTCGGGCGGGCGGGCGTACCGCGCAGGCGGCCGAAGACCTGCGCCAGCTCGCCCTCGGTGCCGACCACGTACGAGTCGCACGGCACGTGCCGGTTGAAGACCGAGAGCAGTTCGCTGTACCGCCAGTTGTCGATGTCGTTGTAGTGCTGGTGCGGCCCGTTGATCGCGCGCTCCACCGTGTACCCGCCGTTGTTGACCACGATAATGATCGGCCGCTGGCCGGTGGCCACGACCCGGCTCAGCTCCTGCACGGTCTGCTGCAACGAGCCATCCCCCGTGATCAGCACGAGCCGGCGCTCGGGTGCCGCCGTGCCGGCGCCGAACGCGGCCGCCGTGGCGTAGCCGATCGCGCCCCACAGCGGCGGCTGCACGCAGGTCACCCCGCGCGGCAGCCGCAGCGTCGCCACCCCGAACGACGGCGTGCCGGTCTCCGGTACCACGATGTCGCCCGGTTCGAGCAGCTCCTCCACGGCCGGCCAGAGCCGGGCCTGACGGATCGGCGCCCGGCTGTCGGGGTCGAGCACCGCGGGTGGCCGCTGCTCCCCGAGGTACCGGGGCCACTCCACGGTCCGCTCGGGCGCGATGTCGCGTAGCCGGCGCACCGCCTCCTCCGGCGCGACGGGGGCGAACGTCGTACCCGCGACCGTGGCGGAGGCGGCACCGACGACGACGATGCGGGCCGGGTCGAGGTCGGCGCTGAACAGGCCGTCCCAGTCGAAGAACTTCGTACCGACGCAGACCAATGCGTCCGCGCCCTCGATCACCTGCCGGACCGGCTCGGTGCTGTCCCCGCCGTTGTAGATGCCCAGGAAGTTCGAGCGGGTCTCGTCCAGCAGGCCGCGGCCGAGGCTCTGCGTGGCGGCCGGCCAGTTCCGCTCCTCGACGAACGCGTTCACCGCGCCCGTCAGGCCGTACCGCATGGCCAGGTGACCGACCAGCAGGGCGGGGCGGACCGCCTCCGCCAGCAGGCGCTGCGCCGCCGCGGTGAACGCGTCGAGCGGGTCCGGCGCGGGCGCCGGGACGGGCCGGTCCAGCCGGCGCGCGGGCGGCGCGACCCGCTGGCGGGCCACGTCACCGGGGATCCGGACGTAGACCGGACGCCGTTGCAGCCAGCACTCCCGCAGTACGCGTGCGGTCTCCGCGTCCGCGTTGGCGGCGGTCAGGGTGGTCTGCGCGACGGTCACCTCGGCGGCGATCCGGACCCAGCGCTCGAAGTCGCCGTCGCCGAGCGAGTGGTGCATCGCCGCGCGGCGCTGCATGATCTCCGTGGTCGGCCCGCCGACGATCGACACGACCGGGACGGATTCGGCCATCGCACCGGCCAGCCCGTTGACCGCCGACAGTTCGCCGGGCCCGAAGGTGGTCACGAGGGCGCCGATGCCGGCCAACCGGGCGTACCCGTCGGCCGCGTAGGCGGCGTTCAGCTCGTTGCAGCTGCCCACCCACTCGATGCCGGGGAACGCCTCGATCTGGTCGAGGAACTCCATGTTGTAGTCGCCCGGCACGCCGAAGATGTGCCGCACGCCGAGGTCGTGCAGCCGACCTAGCAGCAGCTCACCGACCCTGGTCTCCTGGCCCGAACCCACTTCCGCCCCCCGCCCGCACCGGCCCGCCCGCGCGGGTGGGCGCGGGAACGCGGGCGCTTTCCCGAGCGCCCCGGGGCTAAACGCGGGCGGTCAGGCCGGGCCGGCGGTCCCGGCGAGCATCGCGGCGACCTCGGCCGGGTGGGCCAGGTGCGGGAAGTGGCCGCTGCGCGGGAGCACGGTGATCGTCACCGCCGGCAGGGTCGACTCCAGCCACCGCCGGTACGCCGGATCGGGCTCGTCGCCGGTCACGTACCGGTACGCGACGCCGCGCGAGCGGAGCACCGCCAGCTCGCGCTCCCGCTCGGCGCCGAGTTCCTCGGCGGGCCTGGTCAGGATCTCGTGCCAGTACCCGAGTAGCAGGTCCTGGCGGGGCGTGGTGGCCGTGCGGACCAGCTCCCGCGCGGCCGGGGGCAGCAGGTCGATGTGCATCCGGGCGAGCATCGAGTCCCAGACCTCCGCCCAGCCCGGACCCCGCAGCACCGGCTCGACGCGGCGCAGCGCCGCCCCGAAGTTGCCGACCAGCAGCCGCTGGTCGATGTTGACGACCTCCCGGGCCGGGTACCGCGCGGCGTAGCTCGTCGCCAGCACACCCCCGAAGGAGTGGCCGACCAGGACCGGGGCGTCGAGCCCGGCCTCGGTCACCGCCGCGTGGACCGCCTCGACCAGCTCCGGCAGGTCGTACGAGTCGCGCCGGGGCGAGCCGCCGTGCCCGGGCAGGTCGAGGGCGAGCACCCGCCGGCCCGGGTCCACGGCCGCCAGCTCGCGCAGCACCGGCCCCCACTGGCGCCGGTCGTACGTCAGGCCGTGCAGCAGCACCAGCGGCGGCCGTGGGTTTGTCCCGCCGTGCCGCTCGGCGGCCATGCCGCCCAGGTGGGTCTCGGGTACGTCGTGCATCTGCGGTTCCTCCGGTGACGCTTATCCGTTGACGATCTGGACCAGCCGCGCCGGGTCCAGGTTGCCGCCGCTGATCACGGCGACGGTACGCCCCGCGGGCAGCTCGGCGGCGTGGAAGAGCCGGGCCGCGGTCGCCACCGCGCCGCTGGGCTCCACGACCAACCGGGTCTCGCGTACCAGCCGGGCGGTCGCGGCGGCGATCTCCTCCTCGGTCACGGTCACGATCGCGTCGAGGCGTTCCCGCAGGTGCGCGAAGGTCAGCTCGGAGAGGTTGGTCCGCAGCCCGTCGGCGGAGGTACGGAACGTCCGGTCCACGTCCCAGCTCACCACGGCGCCGGTCGCCAGTGACTCCCGGGCGTCGGCCGCGAACTCCGGCTCGACCCCGATCACGGCGACGTCCGGGCGGAGCGCCTTGACGGCGGTGGCGACGCCCGAGGCCAGACCCCCGCCGCCGACCGGCACCAGCACCACCTCGACCTCCGGCAGGTCCTCGACGATCTCCAGCCCGACGGTGCCCTGACCGGCGATGATGCGGCGGTCGTCGTACGGGGGCACCAGCGTCCGACCCTGCTCGGCGACGAACCGCTCGGCGCGGATCTCCCGCTCGGCCGGCGGTACGAGCACCACCTCGGCACCGAGCGCCCGGATCTGGTCGACCTTGACCGCGGGCGCCCCCTCCGGCACCACCACGGTGCAGGGCGCGCCGGCGGCACGGGCCGCGTACGCCAACGCCTGCCCGTGGTTGCCGGAGGAGTGGGTGACCACACCCCGGCTCCGCTCGGCCGGGTCGAGCTGCGCCACCGCGTTCGTCGCGCCGCGCAGCTTGAACGAGCCCACCGGTTGCAGGCTCTCCGGCTTGAGCCGCAGGTCGGCGTCCCACCGGCCCGGCAGGAGCGTGGTGCGTACCACCACACCGGCGATGCGGAGGGCGGCGGCCCGGATGTCGTCGAGGGTTACCAGATCCATTCCGCCATCCTGCGCCGCGGAACGAGCATCGTCCGGCGCGGGGTCGGCGCGGAAAACGTGATCCCCGTAGGACGAATAACGCAAAATACTAGAATCGCCCATAATACGTCGCGCGAATTCGGGGGACCGCGAATGACCACGCCCGATCCGGACAGCGGCGCCAGGCCATCCGCTCCGGACGAGAGCGGCGCCGGACCGTCCGCTCCGGAGGAGAGCGGCACCGGGCCGGCGCGCGGGGACGACGGCTGGATCCCGGCCCGCGAACCGCCGACCGGCGCGGAGACCTGGGCGCCCTCGACCGGTCCGCCGCCACCGGCCGGCGACCCGTCCCAGCTCACCGTCTTCCCCGACCCTCAGCCCTACCCGACGATCGACCCGACGCCGCAGCCTCCCGCCGGGCGCCCGGACGCACCGACCTTCCTGCCACCGCCGGAACCGGTCGCGCCCGAGCCGCCCCCGGCCGAACCCCCCACGGGCGAGCCGCCCCCGACCGAACCGAACCCACCCGAACCGCGCACGGGCGAACCGAACCCACCCGAACCGCGCACGGGCGAACCGAACCCACCCGAGCCCCGGGCGCCTGAACCGCCCCCACCGGAGCCCGGCGCGCCGGAGGCCGGCGGACCGGCCCTGCCACCGCCGGACTGGTCCACGCCGCAGACCCGGGCGACGACCGCACCGTACGGCGGGCAGCCGGCCCCGCCACCACCGTGGTCCGGTGAACCACCGTGGCCCGGCGAACCACCGGCCTGGTCCGGGGAGCCCTCCGGCGAGCCACCGCCCTGGTCGGGTGAGCCACCGCCCTGGTCCGCCGAGCGGGCCGGACAGCCACCGGGATCGTCCCCACCGCCACAGCGCGACCAGCGGGTCTGGTTGATCCTCGGTATCGTCGCGGTGCTGCTCTCCTGCTGCTGCGTGGTCACCGTGTTGATCGCGCTGACCTGGGGCCAGCAGATCTACGACGAGTTCCTCGACCGGCGCGACACCGTCGGGCTGAACCAGACCGCCCGCGACGGCGACCTGGAGTTCCGGGTGACGGGCGTCGAGTGTGGCATCGGCCGGGTCGGCGACCCGCTGATCAGCCAGGCCGCCGTCGGACAGTTCTGCGTGGTGGACCTCGCCGTACGCAACGTCGGGTCCCGGCCGGTCGTCTTCGCCGAGACCCTGCAACTGGCGTACGGGCCGCGGGGCGAGTTGTTCCTCGCCGACAGCACCGCCGGCATCCTCGCCAACGCCGACCAACAGTCCTTCCTCAACGAGATCAACCCGGGCAACCGGGTCACCGGGGCGCTGGTCTACGACGTACCGCCGGACGCCCGCGTCGTACGGGTGGAGCTGCGCCAGTCCGCCCGCTCCCCCGGCGTGACGGTACGGACCGGGTAGGCCGGGCGCACGCCGCCGGGCGGGTCACGCCACCCGTAGCTCCTCCAGGTCCGTGCTGGTACGCAGGAAGAGCAGGCCGACACCGAGGGCCGCGAGCAGCGCCAGCAGCGAACCGGCGGCGTAGCCCGCCAGGTGGTCCAGCGGCAGCTCGGGTGTGATCCGCGCCCCGACCGCTCCGCCGTCGGCGACGGCACGCCAGACCAGGTTCAGCCCGACGGTCAACGCGACCAGGACGGCCGGCACGGCGGGGGTCAGCACCTGCCAGGCGACCGAACGGGCCAGCACCACCCGGGGCACTCCGCTCGCGACCAGGCCCGCGTACGTCCGCCGCCGGGCCACGATCCCCTCCGCGAGCGCGATCAACATCCCCGCCACGGCGATCGTCAGCGCCACGGCCAGCGCCAGGTCCACGAGGTCCATGGTCGAGAGGTAGAAGTCCTGCTGGTCGGCGTTGTTCCGCCAGGCCTCCTCACCCTCGGCCATCAGGTTGCGCGCCCGGGCCTCGAAGCCCGCCCGGAACCCCGCCGCCACGCCCGCGATCACCAGCGCGGCCAGCAGCGCCATCAGGCTGCGGCTGCCCGCCCACGGGTCGGCCATGAGCCGCCGGGCGGCCAGCAGCGCGGCGGGGCCCCGGCCCAGCCGGTGCAGCACCCGCCCGCTGCTGTACGAGAACCAGCCCGCGCTGGAGACGACCCCGAGGACCGCGAGGAGCACGCAGCCGAAGGCCGCCAGTGGCAGCAAACCGTCCGCTCCCTCGCCGATCCGCCCGGTGCGGATCAGCCAGTTGGCCAGCGGCGGTACGGCCAACCCGAGCGCGATCGGGATCGCCGGCCACGGCAGGGGCGCCCGCCTGCGCCGGACCCGGCGCAGCACGCCGAACGGGGTGACCACGACCCGGCGTAGCAGCACCGCGCTGGCCAGCGCCGCGAGCAGCGGCAGGACGAGCACCACGCCGACCAGTTCCGACACCGGCGGCAACACGTCGGTGGGGAGCGCGAGCTGCCCCAACGGGTCCGGCCGGTGCAGCAGCCGGCGCCCGACCAGGTACACCGCGAGCCCCGCGAGCGCGCCGAGCAGGGTGGCGACCCCGGTCTCGGCGATCGCGATCCGGATCGCCTGGCCGGGCGTCGCGCCGGCCAGCCGGAACGCCGCCAGCCGACGGTCCCGGGCCGGCGCGCCGAGCCGGGCGCACTGGGCGGCCAGCGCCAGCACGGGTATCGCGAGCAGGAGCAGCGTGATGGCCAGGCCCCCGCGCAGCCCCGGCTCCATCAGCAGGTGGTTGGTGTACTGCATGGAGTAGTTGGCCGCCCGGTTCTCCGGATCGCCCGGCGGGGTCGGGATGGCGCGTACCGTCAGCGCGGCGAGGAACGCCAGCGCCGCGAGCGCCGCGCTGAATCCGGTGAGGACCACCCGCAGCGTATCCGTGCGGGTGCCGGCCAGGGCGAGGCGTACCAGGGTGGCGGGCCTCACCGGGTCGCCCCCGGCGCCCGGGGGGCCAGCCCCAGCCCGTCGCCGTCGACCAGGCCGTCGCGCAGCTCCAGCTCGCGGTCGGCGTACCCGGCCACCCGGACGTCGTGGGTGACCAGCAGGACGGTGGTGCCCCGCTCCCGGGCCAGCCGGACCAGTTCGCCGAGCACCTGCTCCCCGGCGAGGCTGTCCAGCGCCCCGGTCGGCTCGTCCGTGAAGAGCACCCGCGGCTCGGTGACCAGCGCCCGGGCCAGCGCGCAGCGCTGCTGCTGACCGCCGGACATCTCACCGGGCCGCTGGTCGGCCAGCTCGGCCACGCCGAGCCGGTCCAGGCCCTCCAGCGCCGCGGTCCGCGCCACTCGCCGCCCCGTGCCGGCGAGGAGCAGCGGCAGGGCGACGTTCTCCGCCCCGGTCAGCTCCGGTACGAGCTGACCGAACTGGAACAGCACCCCGAACTCGGTGCGGCGCAGCCGGGACCGGGCCCGCTCGGACCAGGTGTCGAGTCGGTGCGCGCCGTAGTAGATCTCGCCCTCGTCCGGGGTCAGGATCCCGGCCAGGCAGTGCAGCAGGGTGGACTTGCCGCAGCCGCTCGGGCCGGTGATGGCGAGGATCTCGCCCTGCGCCACCGTCAGGTCGACGCCGCGCAGCGCGGGCGTCCGGCCGTACGACCGCACGACCCCGTGGGCTCGCAACAGCGTGGTCGGCTCTGTCATGAGTGCACCTCCCGGTGCCAGTCGGCGACTCGTTCGAGGGTGGTTTCCAACCACCTCAGATCGGCGTCGAGATGGGCGATCGCGTAGTCGGCGGCGATCACGTCGTCGAGCGTCGCCACCGGGTCGTTCTTGACCTTCGTCAGTTCGCGTACCCGGGCGATGTGCGCCCGGCGTTGGGCGGCGAGGGTCGCGCGGGCCCGCTCGGCGCCGGCCACCAGCAGGGCGACGGTGACCTTGGCCAGCAGCTCGCTGTTGACGTGGGGCGCGGGCGGCTCGGTGCTGGCGAGCCAGCGGTCGAGTTCGTCGCGTCCCGCGCCGGTCAGCGCGTACGACGTGCGGTCCGGTCCGCCCTCGCGGTCCTGGCCGGCCTGCTCGACCAGGCCGTCCCGTTCCAGCCGGCCGAGGGTCGCGTAGACCTGCCCGTAGGCGAGCGGCTTGGCGCGGGGCAGCCGCTCGTCGTGGGAGCGCTTGAGCTCGTAGCCGTACCTCGCTCCCGCCGCGAGCAGGCCGAGCAACAGGTGGGCGGTGGACACGGCCACACTATTCACTGATTGAATAGTTGCCGTCAAGGCGCCGCCCCGGTCCGATCAGGATCTGAAGCGTGCCGCGGTCAGTGCCGGCGGAGCACGACCATGGCGAGATCGTCCTGGATCTCGGCCGGCGCCAGCTCGGCGAGCAGCCGGTCGCAGTACCGGTCGAGGTTCCCGTCGACGCTCGCGGCGACCCGCGCCAGCGCGCGCAGCCCCTCGTCGATGTCCGCGTCGCGGCGCTCCACCAGACCGTCGGTGTAGAGCACCAGCGTCGCCCCGGCCGGCAGGGTGAACTCCAGGTCCGCCGGGCGATCCGCCCGTACGCCGAGCAGCGGCGCCCGGTGCTCGACGAACTCGATCCCGCCGTCGCGCACGATCAACGGCGGCAGGTGGCCCGCGCTCGCCATCCGGATCCGGCCCGTCGACGGCTCGACCAGCAGTACGCAGATGGTGGCGAACTCGCCCGGCAGCAGCGTACGCATCAGCGCGTCCACCCGCTCCAGCATCGCGCCCGGCTGGTGCCCCTCGACCGCGTACGCCCGCACCGCGTGCCGCAGCTCGGCCATGACGGTGGCCGCGTGCAGCGAGTGCCCGGCCACGTCGCCGATCGCCACGAGCAGGTGCCCGTCGAGCATCACCAACTCGTAGAAGTCGCCGCCGATCTCGGTCTGCGCGCTCGCCGGCTCGTACCGCACCGCCAGGTCCAGCCCGCCGATGCGCGGGATCCGCTGGGGCAGCAGGCTGCGCTGGAGGGTCACCGCGATCCGGTGCTCCTCGTCGTACGACCGCTGCGCCTCCACCGCCCCGGCCACCGCCTGCGCCAGCTGCCCGAGCACCGGTACGCCCGGCACCGGTCCCCGGCCGGGCACGGCCACGTAGAGCGGGGGCCGGTCGGGGCGCAGCCGGGCCTCGGCCACCGCCACCGCCTTCTCCCCCTCCGGCCACTCGACCAGCGTCCAGTTCTCCAACGGCTCGGTCCGGGTCCGCCAGCCCACCGGCACGTCCGCCTCCGGCATGGACCAGGGCACCACCAGGGGCGACCCGTCCGGACCGGGCGAGACGGCGGCCACGCACTCCCCGTCGGCGGTCACCGCCACCACCGCCGTCGGCGCCTCGTAGATCCGCGACGCGCCGGTGGCCGCCGCCTTGATCAGCCGGGTGAAGTCCGGCGCCGAGTTCACCGCGAGCGTGACGTCGGCGAGCCGGGACAACCGGCTGGCGAGCAGCTCCGCCCGCTGGCGGGCCTGGTAGTAGCGGAGCACCGCCTGCGCGGTGGCGACCAGCTCCTCCGGGTTGATCGGCTCGGTCAGGTAGGCGTCGGCGCCCCGGTTGAGCCCCTGGGCCCGGTCCGCCACGTCGACCGCGTGCGCGGAGACGTGGATCACCGGCAGGACCGGCCGGCCGGGCATGGTCTTGATGCGCTCGCTGACCTCGAACCCGCTCATGTCCGGCAGCCGGACGTCGAGCACCACCAGGTCGACCGGATCCCGTACGACCCGGTCCAGCGCCTGGGCGCCGCTCTCCGCCTCGATCGTCTCGAAGCCGGCCCGACGCAGCCAGTTGACCAGCAGGTACCGCTTCGTCGCGCTGTCGTCGACCACCAGCACCGTCGCCGGGGCGCTGTCCACCGGTCAGCCTCCGGCGACCGGCAGGGTCACCGTGAAGGTGCTGCCCCGACCCGGCTCGCTGGTCAGCTCCAGCTCACCGCCGAGCAGGGTGACCAGCCGCCGGGCGTACGGCAGCCCCAGTCCCGTACCGGCCACCCGGGACGGGCCGGGCACCTGGTAGAACTCCTCGAAGATCCGCTCGCGCTGCTCGGCGGGAATGCCGACACCCGTGTCGGCGACCACCAGCCGCCAGTGGTCGTCCCGCAGTCGCGCACTCATCCGGACCTCGCCGCGCTCGGTGAACTTCAACCCGTTGTGCAGCAGATTACGCAGCACCTGGGCCAACAGCACCTCGTCGGTGCGAATCCTCGCCGGTGGCGGCGGGTCGACCACCACCAGCTCCACCTCCGGCCGGGTGGCCAGCGCCCGCAGCGTGCCGCGCAGCTGCCCGAAGAGGCTCCGCAGGTCGACGTCGGCCCAGGTCGGCTCGATCCGGCCCGACTCCGCCTTCGCGAGGTCGAGCAGGTCGTTGACGAGCGAGAGCAGGTCGGCCGCGGAGTCGCGGATCAGCTCCACCTGCCGGCTCTGCTCCTCGGTGAGCGGGTCGGAGGCCGAGTCGGCGAGCAGCCGGCCCAGGCCCATGATCGCGGTCACCGGGGCCCGCAGCTCGTGGCTCACGTTGGCCAGGAACCGGCTCTTCGCCTCGCTCGCCGCCCGCAGCTGGGCGGACTTCTCGTCCAGCTCCGCGTAGAGCGCCACCACGCCGCGGTTGGTGGCCTCCATCTCCTCGCTGAGCTGGTTGTAGAGCGCCAGCACGCCCCGGTTGGTCTCCTGGAGTTCCTCGTTGAGCACCGCCAGCTCGTCGCGCTGGCTGCGCACCTCGTCCAGCGCGGCGAGCAGCTGCCGGTTCTGGGACGCGAGTTCGTCGAGCGGGGTACCGGGCGCGCTGGCCGCGACCTCGGCCCGTACCGCGTCGAGCCGCGCCTGGTCCAGGGCGGCGGAGGAGGGTGGCAGGCGACGAGACATCCGTACGACCGTATCCGCCCCGGCCCCCGTCACGTCCAGTCCGTCCACCAGTCGCGCCACCGCGGCCGGCGCGTCGCGCCGCGGATCCCAGTCGCCGAGCGAACGGATCGGCACCAGCTCCACCCGCAGCGCGGGTCTGCCGGCCTCCCGGTCGGCCAGGAACGTGACGTCCGCGCCGCCGGTCCGGGCCAGCAGTTCCCGGCCGATCTCGCTCAGCGCGGTGGCGATGCGGATCTGGTCCTGGTGCTCCAGGCCCAGGGCCGCGGCGACCTCCCGGCCGCGCTGCCGGATCAGGAAGATGTCCTGCTCGACCCGGAGCGGCAGCTGAAGCACCACGCCGGGCCGTAGATCCACCGGGTTCACGGCCCTACCCTGGGGGCGCCGGCACCACGGCGGAAGATCACGTCGTTCGCGGTCATTCCGGTGTCCGGGCCGCGAGCACGCACGCGTCGTCGCGCCGGACCCCGGAGTCGCGCAGTACGGTCGCCGCGAGCAGCAGCGGCGAGCGGTCGAACAGCCCCGGGTAGTCCGCTGGCCGCCACCGACCGGTCACCCCGTCGCTGTGCAGGACCACGGTCGCGCCCGCGCCGAGGTGGTAGTCGTACTCCCGCACCGTCCGGCGCTGGTGGCCGGCGATCCCCGGCAGCGAGATCATTCCGCGCTGGTGCGGCCCGTCGTAGACGGTACCGACGATGTTGCCGAGCCCGGCGTAGTGGACGACGGCGTTCGGGGCGTCCAGCTCGGCCACCGCGAGCGCGGCGCCCCGCGTGTGGGTCAGGGACCGGTGCAGGTACTCCACCACCGCCGCGGGCGGGGCCGCCGGCGCCTGGCGGAAGGCGTGCACCGCGGCGGTGCTGGCCGCCGCGGCGAGCGGACCGTGTCCCAGCCCGTCGCAGACGAGCAGCTGGTGCCGTCCGGCGGCGACCCGTACGGCGAAGGCGTCGCCGCTGACCGTCTCGCCCGCCATCGGGCGGGTCAGCCCGGCCGCCCAGGGCTGCGCCGGCCGCCGCTCCGGCCAGACCTGCACGGCGAGCACGGTGCCCCGACCCGGGACGGAGTGGCCGTCGTACCAGCTCGCCTGCCGGAAGATGGCGCCCAGGCCGATGCCGAGCGTGCCCGTGGTGGAGTGCCCGTCCAGGGCGGAGCCGGCCAGGTCGGCCATGCCGGGACCGCTGTCGATGGCGATCAGCTCCACCCCGGCCTCGGCGCCCTCCCGTACCGGGCGCAGCAGCAGGACCCCTTCCTGCGCGTGCTTGGCCAGGTTGCCCGCCAGCTCGGCGGCGACGATGGCCAACGCGGCCGTACGCTGCTCGTCGAAGCGGAACTGCCCGGCGAGCCGCTCGGCGGCCCGGCGCACCGCGCTGGCGGTGCTCGGCGCCTCCACCCGGAACCAGACGCCCTCGTCGCTGGCCTCGTCGGTGATGGACACGGCGCCTCCGCTCATCGGGACCACTTGGTCACCGTGACGCGGGTGCCCTGGCCCACCGCCGTCTCGATGTCGAACTCGTCGACCAGCCTACGCGCGCCGCTGAGCCCGAGCCCCAGGCCGCCGCCGGTGGTGTAGCCGTCGGTGAGGGCCAGGTCCAGGTCGGCGATGCCGGGTCCGTCGTCGATGAAGGCGATCCGGATGCCCCGGCGCCGGTCCCGTTCCGCCGTCGACACCTCGACCCGACCGCCGCCGCCGTAGACGAGCGTGTTCCGCGCCAGCTCGCTCGCGGCGGTGACCAGCTTGGTCTGGTCCACCAGCGACAACTTCGCCGCGACGGCGACGGTACGCACCAGCTGCCGGACCCGGACCACGTCCTCGTCGCTGTCGATCTGCTGGACCCGCGGGGAATCCAGGTCTAGCCCGGAGGTCATGGCGACGTCGCTGTGGGATCACCCGACGGCGAGCGCGTGGGGCCGGAAACGGCCTCGTCGTCGGTGTCGTACTCCTCGGGCCACTCCTCGGCCCGGGCGGCGGCCAGCAGTTCCATGCCGCGCTCGACGTTCAGGGCGGTACGGATCCCATTGAGCGAGAGTCCCAGCTCGACCAGCGTGATCGCGACGGCCGGGCGCATGCCGACCACGACCGTCTCCGCGTCGAGGACCTTCGAGATCGACGCGATGCTGGAGAGCATCCGCCCGATGAAGGAGTCGACGATGTCGAGGGCGGTGATGTCGATGATCACGCCGTGACAGCCGGTCGCCACGATCCGCTCCGCCAGGTCCTCCTGGAGCTGGAGCGCCGTCTGGTCCGCCATGTCGACCTGGATGGAGACCAGCAGGATGTCACCGATCTTGAGGACCGGTACCCGCTCCATCACGACTCCCCGCGGGCGGTGGCCCGGCGACTGGTCTCGACGCCGGTCAACCGCAGCGTGTACCGCAGCGCGTCGGCCAGCGTCGCCTTGGTGGCGATGTCGCCGAACTCGATGCCGAGCGCCACGATGGTCTGGGCGATCTGGGGCCGGATGCCGGAGATGACGCACTCGGCCCCCATCAGCCGGGCCGCCACCACCGTCTTGAGGATGTGCTGGGCCACCTGGGTGTCCACCGCCGGCACGCCGGTGATGTCGATGATCGCGTACGGCGAGCTGGTGTCGACCAGCGTCTGGAGCAGCCGCTCCATCACGACCTGGGCGCGGGCCGAGTCGAGCGTGCCGACCAGCGGCACTCCGACGACGCCCTCCCACAGCTTCACCACCGGGGTGGAGAGTTCCAGCAGTTGCTCAGCCTGGTCGGCGATAAGCTCCTCACGGGCCTTCGAGTAGCTCTCGAAGGTGAAGAGCCCCAGCTGGTCGATCAGCGACGAGTAGGCGACGAAGTCACGCAGCGAGGCAGCGTCCCCGTCGGCGACCTGCATCACCTCGAGCAGCGCGTCCTTGAGACCGAAGACCGCGATCGCCGTCTCGGTCGCGGTGAAGCCCTGCCGGGCCCGGTTGCGGGACAGCTCGCCCAGGGTCGCGCGCAGCTCGGACCCGGCGTCGCCGTGCAGCTCGAACTCGCCGCCGAGGGCGACCAGGAGGGTGCGGTACACCTCTTCGTTCTGGCGCTGTAGTTCGGCCCGGGTGAGCCGGCCCCGCAGGGAGGTGGCGACGATCTCGGTCCACCGCTTGATCAGTTGGTCGGCGTGCTCGTCGAGCAGGCTCGCCAGCCGGCTGCTTTCCTCCACGCCCAACGCCATCGCTACCTCCTGAGCTGGGGTCCGGCGGAC
Organism: Micromonospora sp. NPDC049559; assembly: GCF_040676675.1. Lineage (NCBI taxonomy): Bacteria > Bacillati > Actinomycetota > Actinomycetes > Micromonosporales > Micromonosporaceae > Micromonospora > Micromonospora sp. NPDC049559. The sequence goes on from NZ_JBFAPK010000001.1 coordinate 91,644, forward strand.
TTGAGCTGGGATCCGGCGGACTCTATCACCGCTCGAACACTAACTAGTTGCCGCGATGCAACCAAAAATGGTGATGTAGGGCGCTCCGGTTCTGCGCTTCCCGCCCCGGGTGGAGTACGGTTCGAGCGACACCAGCGGGAGGTCGGCAATGTCGTTGACGGTACAGACGGAACAGCGTGGCGACGCGGTCGTCGTCTCGGTCGCGGGCGAACTCGACATGGCTACCGCACCCCAACTCCAGGACCAGATCACCGATCTGCTCGACAAAGGGCGCGCGAAGCTGATCTTCGACCTGGCCGAGGTCTCCTTCTGTGATTCTACCGGATTGTCCGTTTTTGTGCGCGCCAAGAACAGCTGCGACGAGGCCGGCGGCGAGGTGCGCCTGGCCGCCCCGCAGCGCGGCGTGCTGCGCATCCTGGAGGTCAGCGGGCTGGTAGAGGTGCTGCGCACCTTCCCCACCGTCGACGAGGCCGCGACCGCCGACGCCACCCCCGCCTCATCCTCCTGAGCGGCCCGCCCGAGCCGGATCACCCACCGCCCGAGCCGGGTCGCCGCCGCCCGGTCGGGCCCAGATCCGCGAGACCCGCCCGAGTCGGTCGACGGGCGGGCACGTCCGGATGCGCTTCCTCCTGCCGGGGACTAGGTTGTCGCGGACAGCGAACCGGACACCTCGGGAGCAACGAATGCTCAAGGGCTTCAAAGACTTCATCATGCGCGGCAACGTCGTCGACCTGGCGGTCGGTGTCGTCATCGGCAGCGCCTTCACCGGCCTGGTCACGGCGGTCACGAACTCGCTCCTCAAGCCGCTGATCGACCTCCTCGGCGGCGGTACCAAGACGTCGGGCGACTGGCACGTCGCCGGCGTGGTCTTCGAGTGGTCCGCGGTGGTGAACGCCGTGATCACCTTCTTCCTGACCGCGGCCGTGCTCTACTTCCTGGTCGTCTTCCCGATGAACAAGCTCGCCGAGCGGCGCCGGCGCGGCGAGGTGCCGCCCCCGGCCGCGCCGAGCGAGGAGGTCCGGCTGCTCACCGAGATCCGCGACGCCCTCGTCGCGGGCGCCCGGGTGCCGTCGCAGCACCGCGCCGCGTTCGACGACGGCGTCAGCAAGGGCTGAGGCGGCTCCCCGGCGGTCGGCGGTCACGCCCTCGGCCGCACCTCGCTCGCGGTGGCGTCCGGGCCCGCGCTCCTGCTGGCGGGCGCGCCGCCGTCGTCGGTGGTAGCCCGGGGGGTCACCTGAACACCAGAGGCGTTACCGGTCTCCGGTAGCGCCTCTGACGTTCAGGTGACGGTGCCGGCCGGGCGCATCCGAGCTGACGGCCGCGTGGCCGGCACCTCGCTCGCGGTCGTCGGTGGTCACCCTTTGGGCGGGGGCCCGCCGTACCCGGCGGATCCCGTCACGCTTGATGTCTCCGCCGGGCACGGCGGGCCCCCGCCTCGACCTCCCGGCCGCCGTCCGAAACCCGCCGGAGAGATCGTCGGGGGGTCGCACATTGTCGTACGTATGTTCTATAGGCTGCCCGCATGGAGCAGCGAAAGCACTGGTGGAACGGCAAATGGGGGCGGCTGGCTCGACGGGACGTCTTCCTGCGCACCGATGCCGACCAGTGGCACGTCGAGCAGCGCGCCGGTGGCGCCGAGGGCATCTCGCGGTTCTACGAGTACGACAGCGAGGATGAGGCGTACGAGACGATCCGCAGCCTGCTCTCCGGCCCGGAGAACTGGCGCGAACTCTCCGCCCGTCCCAGCCTCGACTGACTGCCCGAAACGCCGCGCCGCCCGACGGGGCGCGGGTACGGCGGCGCGGAAAGCCGGCGCGGACCCGCGGACGCCGCCGCGAGCGGGGGTGGGCCCGCCGCGCCTGGCGAAGACATCAAGCGTGTCGGGATTCGCCGGGTACGGCGGGCCCACTCCGGAACCCCGCCCACGACGCGCGCGAGCGACGGCCGGGTTCACCCCGGACCGGTTTATCCCGGACCGCGCAAGGGAATTGGCCGACTATGCGCCCGAACATCCCGACCAGCGCCAACACGAGCACGTCGACCAGCACGAGCGCGCCGACCAGCACGGACGCGATCGCCCAGGTCACCACCGGCATGCGCGTCGTCGACGCCGACGGCAACGAGGTCGGTACGGTCCTCAGCACCGCGCCGGGCGACCCGAACGCGGTCGCCGCGCAGAACCCGCCGGGCGGTACCGGCATGCTGAGCGGGAAGGTGCCGCACACCGAGGACGGCGACGAGCCGGAGGTGCCGGCGGACCTGGCGGCCCGGCTGCTGCGTACGGGTTATCTCCGGGTGGACGGCAAGGGGCTGCTCGCCCGGGACCTCTACGTCGCGGCCGACCAGATCGCCCGGGTGAACCAGGACGTGGTCGAATTGACGGTGCCACGCACCATGCTCGCCACCCGCGAGGCGTGAGCCCGGCGGGAGACGTGAGCCCGGCGGGAGGCGTGAGCCCGGCGGGAGGCGTGGGACGGCCCATCCAGGCGGGCCGATGATCGGCGCGGGATGCCCTAAGCTCTCTTCCCGTGTCACGCGTCAGCGCCGGTTCGGGGGCCGGTTCGCGAAGGCTCGCCGCCCGCCTGTTCGGGATACCGCTTCGTTGGCTTGGCCTGAGCGCGGGCGCGGCCACGCTGGCGGTCTCCGGCTTCTTCGGCGGGCTGGAGGGGCCGGACGAGCCCGCGATACCCGTGGTGCAGCCGGGTACGGTCGATCGCGGCTCGCCGTGGAACGTGACGGTGTCGCGGGTCCGGCTCGTCAACGACCTGGGCACGCTGCGGCTGACCGTACCGGGTGACCGCTGGCTCGCCGTGGTGGCGACCGTGGAGGTCACCGCAGACGAGAGCCGCAACGACCTGGACGACGTGCTGCGGTTGACCGGGGTCCTCGGGCTGATGTCGCAGGAACCGGCGCACGTCATGCTCATGCGCGACGCCACCGAGTTGGGCCGGCTCAACCCCGGCATGCCCGAGGAGATCGCCTTCGTCTGGGAGCAGTCGGCCGGCGCCGCGCCGCCCGGCACCGTGACCGTGCAGATCTACGGCAAGACGTACCGGATGGACAACCTCGCCAACCGGATGGAGTGGCTGGACCCGGCGGTACGGGCCGAGGTCGTGGCCCCGGTGCAGGACCGTCGGGCCGGATGAGCGAGCCGCCGCGTTCCGCGAACCCGCCCGCCCCGGCCGCGCCGGCCGCGCCGGCACGGTCGGGCCTGGCCCGGTTCGGCGCCCGGCTCGGGGTCGGTGCGCTCTTCGTCGCCGCGCTGGCGGCCGGTGGCGCGCTCACCGCCCTGCGCCCGAACAGCGACGTACGGGAGCGGCCCTTCGTCACCGCGGGTGGTCTCGGCGAGCGGGTCTCGACGCGTACCTTCGACGTCACGGTGCTCGACGTGCGCGGCGCGGCGCAGGTGGCGCGGTTCCGCCAGGCGCACGACACGGGCGGGGTCTGGATCGTGGTACGACTCCGGCTCACCGCGCGGAACGATCCGACCACGGTCGGCTACGCCGCGCTGCGGGACGAGCGGGGGCGGCTCTACCAGCAGTCGGAGCGGTTCACCCAGCCGTTGACCAACTCGTGGGTGCTCCAGCCGGGCATTCCGGTCGAGGGCGAGGTCGCCTTCGAGGTGCCGCGCGCGGCGGCGAGCCGACTGTGGTTGCGGCTCGCGGAGAACCTCGCCGAGCAGGGGATGGACTCGATGGCCGAGGTGGCGCTGTTGCCGGTTGATCCGTCCACCGTGGATGGTTGGACGAGGTCGACGGCGCCGGTGCCGCTTCAGACGCCGGGGGCGGTGGGGACGTGAGCGACCCGACCTTCGACAACACCGAGACCGCGAACCTGCCCCGCGTCGGCGCGGCGGATCCGCTCTCCGACACGGCCGTGCTCGGTCCGCTCCGGGGCATGCCCGCCGCCGGGCCGCAGCCCGCACCGGCACCGGGACCGGGACCGGTGCCGGTGCCGGGAGCGTGGGAGCCCACCGCCCCGACCACCGGGACGTGGGAGCCGCCCCCTCCGGGCAGCGGAGCGTGGCCGCCGGCCGGACCGACCGCCGGAGCGTGGGCACCGGCCGCGCCGGGCACGGGACCGGCGCAGCCGGTCGCGCCAGGGACGGTACCGCCGGAGCCGGCCGGGCCGCCGGAGCCGGCAACGCCTCAGGCGGGCTGGTGGCGGCGAAACCGCTGGGGGCTGGTGGCGCTGCTGCCCGCGCTGGCACTCGCCCTCGGACCGCCCGCGAAGGACGCGTACGACCAGATCACCGGCCTGGAGCCGAGTCGTCCGGTGACGGCGGGCGCGGACGGCTGGACCGAGTACGCCGGCGCGCGGATGCGCCTGGTCGAGCTGACCGACGCCACGACCGAGGTGACGGCCGCGCGCCGGCCGGTTCGGCTGCCGCCCGGGGTGCGGGTGTGGCGGGCGCGGCTGGGTTTCGAGTCGGCGGAGACCGAGCGGATCGGGGGCTGCAAGCTGCTCCTGGAGAGCCTGGACGGCCGTACCTTCGGTGCCGACCCGGACGAACTCGACGAGGCGTCGCTGTACTCCAACTTCTGCACGCCCGGGCTGGAGAAGCCGGGTCCGGCGTACGAGACGCAGTCCTACTTCGTCCTGCCCACGTCGGCGCAGCCGACGGCGGTACGGGTCGTGCTGAGCGTGGAGTCGCCCCGCTACGCCCGGCTCTCGCCGGGCTGACCGCCCGCACCCGGCGCGCGGTCGAACGGACCCGGCTGGCCTGACACACCGGGCGGCGGGCCGAACGGACCCGGCTGACCACCTACATTGGACGGCGGGCCGAACAGACCCGGCTGGCCGGGCGGCCGGTCGAAGGCGGGCGGCCGGTCGAAGGCGGGCGGCTGGCGGAACGGGCCCGGCTGGTCGAACGCGGCCGATTGCCCGGGGGTGCTCCCGTCGAGAGCGTCGGCCGCGCCGTCCTCGGCAACCGCGGCCGGGCGGGCGCCGAGCACCCGGTCGATGGCCGCGGCGAGCAGGCAGACGAGCAGCACCATCCCGATCGCCTGGTTCAGCAGCGAGAGCGGCCCCGAGTACGGCCGCCAGAAGCTGGCGAGGTCCCGTGGACCGATGACCAGCCGCTCCAGCTCCCAGAGCCAGTCCTCGGCGGTCTCCGCCGCCAGGAACGCCATGCAGAAGAGCAGCATCGGCGCCAGCCCGGCGGCGGCCAGCAGGCGTACCCCGCCGAGCAGCGGACCGAAGCGCTCGCGGACGTCCCGCGCGACGCCACGGACCATCGCCCGGACCGGGCCGGGCAGCAGCACCCAGCGCCGCGCGGCCTGCCGGTACAGCTCGGTCGAGGGCGGCGTGACGACCTGGTGGCCGTAGACGACCGCGCCGACCGTCAGCCACGCGATCGGTACCACGATGACCGCGTCCGCCGAGCCGAAGAGCCCCGCCAGCCAGCCGACGGCGGTGCCGAGCGGTTCGGCGAGCGGGCCGGTGAACGAGACGAGGCGGTGCCAGAGCCCGCCCAGCCAGTCGACGATCCGGCGGTCGCGCACCCAGTCCATCGCCGGGTCCTGGGCACCGCCGACCACGGCGGCGCTCACCACCAGCCAGATCACCTCGACGTACGCGCCGATCACGCCGAGCCAGAGCCAGCCGGAGCGGCCCTGCCAGCGGCCCAGCAGCCAGCGCAGCACGACGGCCACCACGATCACCGAGATGAGCCCGAGCCCGACCTGGCTGACGTTCCGCTCTTCGAGCGACGCCCGCTCCCCGACGTCGACGCCGCCCAGGACCTTCTCGATCGTGGCGGCGCTGTCGTCCTGCCAGACCAGGTAGAAGTAGTTGAGCAGGTCGTCGACGAGGTAGTTCATGGACGCGTACACCGCGAGGAACGGCACGAGGGCGCTGCCCAGGTAGTCCAGCAGGGTACGCGGCCGGGCCCCGGGCCCCGGAGCGTCGCCCGTACCGCTGGTGGCGGCGGTGAGGTGCCGCAGCGACGGGCGCACCGCCCGCAGCATCAGGATCAGCGAGCTGAGCAGGGCGATCGGGGCCAGCACCATGATCAGTAGGCCGAGCACGCCGTTCACCCGGCTCGCGTAGACGGCTCCCCTGATCACGAGGTCACGCACGCCGAGCCCCGCGAGGATCAGCGCGAAGAGCACCGGCCAGTGGCGGCCGAGCAGCCGCAGCGCGCCCCACACGATGGAGACGGTGCCGCCCAGCGCGGCCAGCAGCCCGGGACGGCGCGGCGCCGCCATCACACCTGTCGCCGTCATCGCCGCACAGGTTAGCCGAGATCGATCCGCCGCCACGGCCCGCCCGGGCGACGACGATGTCCGCTAACGGCGGGGCGGTACGGCGAGCCGGTGCCGCACCGCCCAGAGGGCGGCCTCGGTGCGCGAGGCCGAGCCGGTCTTGCGGAGCAGGTTCGACACGTGCACCGTCACGGTGCGTACCGATATCCCCAGCGACCGCGCGACCTGCTTGTTCGACATCCCGGCGGCCAGGCAGGTGAGCACCTCGACCTCGCGGCCGGTCAGCTCGGCGGCGACCGCCGCGTCCGTCGGCGGCGGGAGCGGCTCGTCCACCAGCGACGGCAGCCGCCCGGCCGCCCGCGGCGGATGCGGTTCGGCCGGCGGCCCGGCCGGCTGGGACGGCAGGCGCAGGTGCCCGGGCATCGGGCCGGCCACCAGCCCGTCCGGCCCGTCGCCGGAGCGGGCGGCGAGCAGCTCCACCAGCCAGTACGGGTTCCCGCCGGTACGTTCCCAGACCGCGGTCACTACCTCCGCCGGTACGGCCGACCCGGCGTAGACCTGGGCGAGCACCTCGGCCACCTCGGCGCGGTCCAGCGGGTGCAGGTGCTGCCGGATCGCGCCGGGCGCGCCGGAGAGCCGGGCCATGGTCCGGGCGGCGAGCTGCGGCGAGAGCGCGGCGTCCGGCGGCCGGCCGGCGACCACCAGCAGCGCCGGCAGTTCGGGCGCGGTGGCCAGCTCGCCGACCAGGTTGAGGCTCGCCGGGTCGAGCGCGTGCAGGTCCTCGACGACCAGCACCGCCGGTCCCGCCCCGACCAGCGCCCGGACGGTACGCACGGCCAGGCGCAGCAGCGCGCCCGGGGCGTACCGCTCGCGGGGCGCGGTCGGGTGCTGGGCCAGCCAGGCCAGCGCGTCCGGCGGCAGGGGCAGGTCGTCCAGGTCCCGCCCGCTCAGCACGGCGGCGAGCCAGTCGTACGGGGCCGGCTCGTGCACGCGGGCCGTACCGGTCAGCACGGTGGCGGGTCGCGGCGTGAAGGCGTCCAGCGCGGCGGAGACGAGCAGGCTCTTGCCGACCCCGGCGGCACCGGTGATCACCGCGGTCCGTGGCGCGGCGGGGCGCTGCGCCCCGGCCACCGCCGACCAGGCCCGGGCGAGCTCGGTCAGCTCGCCGGCGCGCCCGACCATGGACACCGGCATCATCGCTACACACTACGCAGTAGTGCGTAGTGACGACTCCGCGGTCCGCTTGGCAAGCTGCTTGGCATGACCCTGATCCTGCACGCGGCCATGATCAGCGACCCCGGCCTGGTACGCACCAACAACGAGGACGCGGCGTACGCGGGCGACCGGCTGCTCGCGGTGGCCGACGGCATCGGCGGGCAGCCGTCCGGCGAGGTGGCCAGCGACATCGCCATCTCGACGCTGGCGCCGCTGGAGCGGTCGACCGGCGGCCAGGAGCCGGTGGCGGCGCTGCGCGGGGCGGTCGAGGTCGCCAACCGCCGGATCCGGGAGATGGCGCAGTCCCACCCGGAGAGCGAAGGCATGGGTACGACGGTGACGGCGCTGCTGCTCACCGGCGACGAGTTCGCCGTGGTGCACGCCGGCGACTCCCGCGGCTACCTGCTGCGCGACGGCGCGCTGCACCAGCTGACCCGGGACGACACGTTCGTGCAGGAGCTGGTGGACCGGGGGGTGCTCACGCCGGAGGAGGCTCGGTACCACCCGCAGCGCTCGCTGGTGACCCGCGCGGTGCAGGGCGCCGAGGTGCCGCCGGACACGTGGACCTTCCCGGCTCGGGCGGGCGACCGGCTGCTGCTCTGCAGCGACGGGCTCTCCGACTACGTGGAGGAGTCGCTCGTCCGGCAGGCCCTGACCGGCCTCGCCGACCGGTACGAGTGCGCGGAGCAGCTGGTCAAGCTCGCCCACCAGGCCGGCGCCCCGGACAACGTCACCGTGGTGATCGCCGACCTCACCCCGTCGACCTGACCTCCCGACCCGACCTCGTCGATCTAGGGCAAATCGTCGCTAGTGGATATCCACTAACGCGGATTTGCCCTAGATCGACGCGCAGACCGCGCAGAACCGCGCGGGGTGGCTCCCGCCCGCCGCCCGTGCGACCACAACGACCACAACGAACTCCGCGACCGTAACGGTGACCCCGGTCACTCCGATCTTGCAGCATCGGCGCAACGCAGCCGAAACGGTGCGGCAACAACGATCACGGTCGAGGGAGTTCGGTATGAGGCAACGGCAAGGCGGCGCAACGGTGGGACGTCGTACCGTCCTGGCGGCCTGCGTACCGCTGCTGGTACTGGCCGCGGCGGGCTGTTCGAAGGACGGCGCCGGCGCGGGTTCCGGCGGGACGGTGAAGTACCCGACCCGCACGGTGCACCTGATGGCGCCCGCCGCGCCGGGCGGCGGCTGGGACGTCACCGCCCGTACGCTGCAGAAGGCGCTCACGGACGGCAAGCTGGTCGACGAGTCCGTCGAGGTCTACAACGTGCCCGGCGCCGCCGGCACGCTCGGGCTCTCGCAGCTGGTCACGAAGAACCGGGGCGACGCGCACCAGCTGATGGTGACCGGCCTCGTCATGATCGGCGGCGTGGTGACCAACAAGTCGCCGGTCAAGCTCGACCAGGTCACGCCGCTGGCCACGCTCACCTCCGAGCAGGAGGTGATCGTCGTACCGGCCAGCTCGAAGTACACCACCCTCAAGCAGCTCATGGACGACGCCAAGGCCAACCCGTCCTCGATCAACTGGGGTGGCGGCTCGGCCGGCGGTACCGACCAGATCCTCGTGGGCCTGCTCGCGAAGGCGGCCGGTGCCGACCCGAAGGCGATGAAGTACGTCGCCTACTCCGGCGGCGGCGAGTCCAAGGCCGCCCTTCTCTCCGGCGACCTGACCGCGGCGGTCTCGGGCGCCAGCGAGTACGCCGACCTGGTCGCCAGCGGCAAGGTCCGCGCGCTCGCGGTCTCCGGCGCCGCCGGCATCGACGTCGGCGCGGGCACGCTCGCCCCCACGATCAAGCAGTCCGGGTACGACGTCGAGCTGCTGAACTGGCGCGGCCTCGTGGCTCCGCCCGGCATCAAGCCCGCCGAGCGGACCGCCCTGATCAAGCTCCTCGACGACCTGCACGCCTCGGCGCAGTGGAAGCACGCCCTCACCGCCCAGAAGTGGGACGACTTCTACCGCAGCGGCGACGCGGCGGCGGCGTACTTCAGCAGCGAGAGCGCCCGGATCACCGCGGTGCTCACCGAGATCGGGCTGGCCGGCTAGCGATGACCACCACGTCGGAATCCGAGGGGCGGGTGGCGCCGGTCGCCGCCCGCCCCCGGGCACCGCTCGGCCCGCGCGTGCTCGGCGCGGTCGTACTGGCGGTGGGGATCTTCCTGCTCTGGACCGCGTACGAATCGTCCGGCGGCGACCTCGCCCTCGACGGGCCCTGGCTCGCGCCGCTGGTGGTGACCGCCGGTTGGGTGCTGGTCTCGGCCTGGTACCTGGTCGCACAGTTCATCGGGCCGCGGCCCGCGACCGAACCGCCCGCCGAAGCCGCGACCGGCGAGCCGGGCGACGAACCGACCGCCGAAGCGGCCGACGCCGAGCCCGGCGAACCGACCGCCGCAGCCGACGCGACCGCCGAGCCGGCCGACGAGCCGGCTGGCGAAGCGGCCGACGCCGAGGACGCGGCCGACCGGGCCGAGCCGGGCGACGGTCGGGTCCAGTGGCTCACCCCGGCCGCGCTCGCCGCCACCCTCGTCGGGTATGTGCTGCTGCTCGAACCGGTCGGCTTCCTGCTCGCCTCGGCGCTCTTCTTCGTACTGGTGGCGCGGATCCTCGGCAGCCCCCGGCTCGTCCGCGACGTGGTGATCGCGGTGCTGCTCGTCCTGGCGATCTACCTCGCCTTCACCCGCCTGCTCACCATCCAACTGCCGAGCGGGGTGCTGCCGCTGTGAACGACCTGCTACACGGCTTCGCCACGGTGCTGAGCCCCGAGTACCTGCTCTACGCCGCGATCGGGGTCACCCTCGGCACCTTCGTCGGCGTGCTGCCGGGGATCGGGCCGGCGCTCACCATCGCCCTGCTGCTGCCGGTGACGTTCAACCTGGACGACCCGATCGGCACGTTCATCATGTTCTCCGGCATCTACTACGGCGCCATGTACGGCGGGTCCACCACCTCGATCCTGCTGAACACGCCGGGCGAGTCGTCGTCGGTGGCGACGGCGATCGAGGGGTACCAGATGGCCCGGCGCGGACGGGCGCGCGCCGCGCTGGCGACGGCCGCGATCGGTTCCTTCGTCGCCGGCACCATCTCGACCCTGCTGCTGACGCTCTTCGCCCGGCCGGTCGCCTCGCTGGCCACCAGCTTCCGCGCCGCCGACTACTTCGCCCTGGCGCTACTGGCGATGGTGGCGGTGACCGCCCTGGTCGGGCGTTCCCTGGTACGGGGCCTGATGTCGCTGAGCCTCGGCCTCTTCCTCGGGCTGGTCGGCCTGGACGGGCTGACCGGTCAGGCCCGGTTCACCTTCGGCACGCTGGAGCTGCTCGAAGGCGTCGACATCGTCGTGATCATCGTGGGGCTCTTCGCCATCGGCGAGACCCTCTACGTCGCCAGCCGCCTGCGGAACCTGCCCGAGCACGTCACCCCGCTGGAGCCGGCGCGCGGCGGGTTCGGCTGGATGACCCGGCAGGACTGGTCCCGGTCCTGGCGGCCGTGGCTGCGCGGTACCGCCGTCGGGTTCCCGTTCGGCGCGCTCCCCTCGGGCGGCGCGGACGTGCCCACGTTCCTGTCGTACACGTTCGAGAAGCACCGGGCACGCGACCGGGCCGAGTTCGGCAAGGGCGCCATCGAGGGCGTGGCCGGGCCGGAGGCGGCGAACAACGCGGCCTTCTCCGGCGTACTGGTGCCGCTGCTCACCCTCGGCATCCCCACCTCGGCGACGGCCGCGGTGATGCTGGCCGCGTTCCAGATCTTCAACCTGCAACCCGGCCCGCAGCTGTTCGACAAGTCGCCGGAGCTGGTCTGGGCGCTGATCGCCTCGCTCTACGTCGGCAACGTGCTGCTGCTGGCGCTGAACCTGCCGCTCATCCGGGTCTGGGTGAAGGTGCTCCAGATCCCGCGCCCGGTGCTGTACGCGGGCATCCTGGTCTTCGCCACCCTCGGCGTGTACGCCGCCTCCGGCAGCGTCGTCCAGGTCCTCATCGCGTACGGGATCGGCGTCATCGGGTTCTTCATGCGGCACTTCGACTTCCCGATCGCACCGGTGATCCTCGGCGCCATCCTCGGGCCGATGATGGAACTCCAGTTCCGGCGCGCCCTGGTGCTCGCCAACGGCGACCTCACCGTCTTCGTCACCCGCCCGCTCACCGTCGTCCTGCTCGCCCTCGTGGTGCTCGCCGTGCTGGTGCCGTACCTGCCGCGGATCGTCGCGCGGCTGCGGGGGCGGCGCCCGGGGGCCCGGCTCGCCTTCGGCGAGGACGACTGAGACACGTCCTCGCCGCCGGCCGGTCCGCCCGGTGCGGACCGGCCCAGGGATCGTCGTCATCCGTGGAGCCGCGCTGAGCGCCGTCCCCGTGTCGCCGACTAGTTAGGCTGACAGGGGTGATCCGGTTGCGCATGGGACTGGCCGACGTGGCGAGGACGCGCTTCATGTTCTCGCCCCTTGCCGAGGTGGTCGAGAGCCTGTACCAGTTGTCGTCGGGGCGGGTGTCGCCGCTGCACCAGGGCTGGTGGGAGGCGACGCGGGACGGCCTGCGCGGGGTGGACATGGCGCTGCTGGGCGCGGTGGTGCCGACGCGCGCGTACGTGGCGGATTTCCTGCTCGTGGCGGCCACCGACGCCGGCGCGATCGACGACCAGTTGCGGTTGGTCGCCGAGTCGCCCGTGGCGGGAATCCGTGCCGACCTGGAGGCGGTGTGGGGGCGGGAGCCGATGCCGGCGCGGGCGCGGGCGTTGGTTGCCGAGGGGGCGGCTGGCGCGCGGCGGCTGGCCGATGAGCTGTGGCGGTACTGGTCGGTGGCGATCGAGCCGCATTGGCGGGAGCTGAGTGCGGTGCTGGAGGACGACGTCGCGTACCGGGCCGGCCGACTGACCGGCGGGGGCGTCGAGGCGCTGCTGTCGAGCCTGCACCCGGAGATCAGCGTGCGGGGTGAGGTCCTGCGGATCGACAAGCCCCGGCACTCGGTGGACCATGACCTGGCCGGTGACGGGCTCGTGCTGGTGCCGTCGGTGTTCGCGTGGCCGAACCTGGTGGTGGACAAGCGCCCCGACCGCAGCGCCAGCCTCGTCTACGCCTGTCGGGGAGTCGGCACGCTGTGGGGAGGCGATTCCCGGGACGCCGAGTACGACGACGACGCGCTGGGCGCGCTGCTGGGGTCCAGCCGCGCGGCGATCCTCGGCTGCCTGGCGCTGCCGAAGTCGACCACCGACCTCGCCCGTGAGCTCGGTCAGAGCGCACCGTCGGTCAGCTTCCACCTGTCGGTGCTGCGCCGCAACGGCCTGGTGACGTCGTGGCGTTCCGGCCGCCGGGTGTTGTACCGGCGCACGTCGTTGGCCACCGAACTGGTCACGGGTGGTGGTGCGGGGTTCGAGCGGGGCTAGGCCGCGTTTCATAAGGACTGGCCGGCCTGCGGCGGGCCCAGACGACGGCGCCGGATTCCAGCACCGTCGAATCGTTGGTGGGCTCCCGGGCGGGCTGCGACGGTGAGCGAACGCAAGCATTCGACGCGCCGCGCGGCCCGGTCGAGTCGCACCCTGGCGTTCGTCACGACCACCACCGCAAGCCGTCGATTCTTGCCGACCACTCGAACCGGAAAGGCAGGAATCGTGCGGAACGAAGACACCCGTGGCCTGACCCGTCGCACCGCCTTGCGGGCGGCCGCCACGGCCGGCGCCGTCGCGGCCCCGCTCGGGTTGACGGGAGCGGTGGCATCCCCGGCAGCCGCCGAGCCCGGGGCGACGTTGCCGGTGGCCACCACGGACGTGACACCGTACCGGCTGTCGGTGCCGGACAGCGCGCTGCGCGACCTGCGGTGGCGGTTGGCGACGTCCCGGTTGCCGGAGCGGGAGACCGTTCCCGACGGGTCCCAGGGCGTGCCGCTGGAGCGGGTACGCGCCCTGGTCGAGCATTGGCGGACGCGGTACGACTGGCGCCGGGTCGAGGCCCGGCTGAACGGGTTCGGCCAGTTCCGCACGCGGATAGACGGGTTGGGGATCCATTTTCTGCACGTACGTTCCCGGCACGCCGACGCCGTACCGGTGGTGTTGACCCACGGCTGGCCGGGTTCGGTGGTGGAGTTCCTCGACGTGATCGGGCCGCTGACCGATCCCACGGCGTTCGGCGGGAGCGCCGCGGACGCGTTCCACGTCGTGGTGCCGTCCCTACCGGGCTTCGGGTTCTCCGACAGGCCGGCCACGACCGGGTGGAACATCCCACGCATCGCCAGGGCCTGGGCCGAACTCATGTCCCGGCTCGGCTACCGCCGCTGGCTCGCCCAGGGCGGCGACCTGGGCGGCTCCGTGACGCACGAACTCGCCAAGCTCGGGCCCGCCGGACTCGCCGGGATCCATCTCAACTTCTTCCCCGTGTTCCAGCCCCCGGTCAGCGACCCGCCCACGCCGCCGGAGCAGGAGGCGCTGAACAAGCTGCAACGGTTCTTCGACGACGCCGCCGGCTTCGTCTACGAGCAGTCCACGCGCCCGCAGACGGTGGGGTACGCGTTGACCGACTCCCCCGTGGGGCAGGCGGCGTGGATCTACGAGAAGTTCCTGGAGTGGACCGACAGCGACGGCGACCCCGAGCGGGTCCTCGGCGTCGACCGGATGCTCGACGACATCATGCTGTACTGGCTGCCCGGCACCGCGGCCTCCTCGGCCCGCATCTACTGGGAGGACGCACGGACCGCCGGTACGCCCGACGACTTCAAGGTCCCGGTGGGATTCACGGTCTTCCCCCACGAGATCATCCCGACTCCGCGCATCTGGGCCGAACGCGTCTACGGGCCCAAGCTCGTCTACTTCAACACGGTCGCCCGTGGTGGCCACTTCGCCGCGTTCGAGCAACCGGAGATCCTTACCGAGGAGCTGCGGAGGTTCGCTCGCCTGGTCCGTTGACCTACCAGGTTTCCGGCCCCGGAGTTGAATCAGCCCGAGACGATGCGCAGCACAATGGCGCCGTCACTGGTCTTGCCCGGCACCTGCAGCGCGACCACACCGGCCTGCGGTTCGGGCGCGGGCAGAACGCTGCCGTCGGCGTTGCAGAAGCTCCCGGATCCGCCACCGCCGGAGCGGTCGAACCGGACGATCGTGCCGCAGGAGTCCTTGAACTTCAGCGTGCCGGAGCCACCACCGCCCCGCGCGAGGGTCAAATCGAAGTCGAGTCCGTCGTCGAGGACTTCGCGGACCACGAGGGTGCTGCCCGATCCGGCCCGCCCGCCCAACCGGATGGTGCCCGGTCGGGACACCGCTACCTCGCAGGTCCCGTCCGCACAGGCCCGGTGGTTCGTACCGTCCGCCGCGGTCACCGGCGACGGCGCCGGCGGGACCGTGGGGCTCGGCGTGGGGGTCGGCTCGACCGACCCGGGGGTCGCGCCGACGGTCGCGGTCGGGCTGGCGGCGGGTCCGGGGTTCTCGCGCGACGACCCGCAGCCGCCCGCGAGGACCGTCGCGGCCAGGAACACGCACGAGAGCCGCCAGGCTCGGGGAGAGTACGGCATGCGGCCAAGCTAGGCGGATTTCCGGGCCGGTGAACGTGCGACGGCAGCATGCGGACAGGCGCCGGCGGGTCACCTTGGCGACGGACGCGGACTTGGCGACGGACGCGGAACCGGTCGCGCGGGCCGGCGTGGGGCGACGCGCGGTCGCGCGACGTTCACGGTGATCCAGCGCAGCCCCGCCGGCTGTACGAAGATCGAGCGTCGCTCGACCGCCTCACCTGTCGTGCTCAACTCGTACCCGTCCAGCCAGATCCAGCCGTGGTAGGTCTCCCAGGGATGCGGGCGGATCACCCGGAACCGGATCGGCGCCACGAACTGCACGCTCGCGGCCCGGCACACGTACAACACGTCACCCGCCTCCGGAATCCGCGCCGGACCGGTCACCGCAGGTCCCCGGGGCTGTCCGGCGCCGGGCGGTCGCGCGGCGGTACGCAGCTCAGAAACCGGGCGAAGAGCGTGGCCGGTTCGGGGGCGGTCTCCGGGTTCAGGGAGTACAGGTCGCGGACCGCCTCGGCGTAGTCCGCCGCGAGGCAGAGGATCAGCGGTACCCGGTCGCGCCGCGCCTGTCGGGCGAGCGCGACCCGGGCGGGGCCGCACGGCCACGGCTGGCCGTCGGCCCGGCACAGCCACAGCGGCCGGCGCGGTGTGTGCTCTCCCGCGCAGGCCAGCGCGGCCCGGCTCACCAGCGGCCCCCGGTGGGGAACACGCGCCGCTCCGGCTCGCTCCGTCGCGCGTCCCGGCGCATGGGCGGATCGGTAGTGGCCGGCGTCGAGGCGGTTACTGCCGCACCACGGGTGCGCCTGCGCCAGCGCGTGATGGGGCAGTAGCGCGCGAGCCGGTAGATGGACTGCTGACGGATGGGCATGTCGGGCGACCTCCTTGGCTGGTGGGGGGCCGCCCCGCGCCCCTTTCGCGGGGCGGCCCACGCGGCGTCTCCCTGCGTTTGGTGCCGCCACACGAGGGTTGCGCCGCTGGACACACCGTGCCGAAGGAGTGCAGACGCGGTAACCGTCTGTATGAGACGATCGAGGGACGTCTTCGAAAGGTCCCTACCTTGTCGCGGAATGAAGTGCTTCGTCGGGCCATCCGCGCTGCCGGCGCCACGGCCTCGGATCTCGCGGCGGCCTGCGCCGTAGACGTCAAGACTGTCGAGCGCTGGATAAGCCGAGGTCGTACGCCACATCCTCGGCACCGGGTGAAAGCGGCCGAGTTCTTGCGCGAGGATGTAGAGGTGCTGTGGCCTGACCTTATGCGCCGTGCTGTCAAGGTAGGGGCGGATCGGGAGCTAGTCGCCGTCTATCCCCGCCGGTCAGACATGCCTAGGGCGCTTTTCCGTGAACTCATCACAGCGTCTCGCTCTCGGCTCTGGTTCGGCGGGTACACCTCGTACTTTCTGTGGCTGGATACGCCTGACGCCGGACCGCTGCTCTCGGCGAAAGCACAGGCGGGGGCCGATGTCCGATTCCTGCTCGGCGATCCCGACAGCGAGGTGACGCACCGCAGGGAAGAGATCGAGTCAACACCGCTGACCGTCTCCACCCGCATTGCCCTGACCCGGGCGGAGATCGCAAAGTTGGACGCTCCCTTGGCGGTACGCCTGTCGGACCGCCACATCGCAATGTCCGTCTGGATCTTTGATGACGAGGCGCTGGTCTCCACCCATATCGGCGACAGCCTCGGGCAGGACTCGGTGACGCTGCACTTGCACCGACGACAGCAGGGCGGGGCGACCGACCGATACATCGAACACTTTGAGTCTCTGTGGAGCGCCGCACCAGCTGCGTAGCGGCGCGAACCGGGTCGAGGTCGCCGACAATCTTCCGGGGCGGGTGCTGGTCCGGGACACCAAGGACCGCGACGGCGGGACCCTGACGATCATTTCGCGCCGAGGCCGCGCAGCAGCGTACGCAGCGCGCCGTCCAGCGCCTCGATCTGCTCCGCGGGCACGGACGCGACCAGTCGTTGCAGGTTGGCGGCGTGTTCGGTCATCGTCTCGTCGATCACCTCGCGCCCTCGTTCGGTCAGGGCGACGAGGAAACTCCGCCGGTCCGCCGGGTCGAGTCGGCGCTCCACCAGCCCCGCCGCCTCAAGGCGGTCGATCCGGTTGGTCATGCCCGCGCGGGACATCATCAGGGTGTCGGCCAGCTCCGACGGGATGAGCGTGTACGGCTCTCCCGCGCGGCGCAGCGCCGTGAGTACGTCGAACTCCCCCCGCCGTAGGCCGTGCCGGGTGAACACGCTGTTGACCCGGGGTTCCAGGAGTTGGGCCAACTGCCAGAGCCGCCCGAGCGGACCCATGAGCGACAGGTCGAGGTCGGGTCGCTCGTGCCGCCACTGTTCGAGGATCACGTCCGTCGCGTCCCGTACCGGCGGATCACCGCCGTCGCCGTCGCCGCCGCTTTTGCTGCCCGCGACCGGCCGACCGTCGCCCTCGCCCGCGACCGGCCGACCGCCGCCGTCGCGACCCGTCCGCCGGCCGGGCCCATCTCTTCCGTCGTCGCCCGTCACGTTGCCGAGCCCCTCCTTGTCTCCTGAGCGGGGACATCATATTTGACGCACGATAGTTAGCCTTCGTACTATCAGACCTGGAACTACTTCCCTTAGAACCAGGAGCGGAACGAAGATGTCGGAAATGTCCAACGATGACCAGACGCCGGAGCCGGTGCTGCGGCGTGCCTACGAGGTGGAACACCTCGGCCAGTCCCCCAACTCGACCTGGCTGCTCGCCGACGCCGACGAGACGGGCGGGGTGATGAACGCCGTACGGACCAAGCTGGGCCCCGGCACCGACGGCCCGCCGCCGCACTACCACAAGGAGTCACCCGAGCTGTTCTTCATGCTGGACGGCGCGCTGCGGGTACTGACCGGCGAGCGGATCGTCACGATCAGGAAGGGCGACTTCCTGCTGGTCCCGCCGCACCTGACGCACGCCTGGGGCACGCCGGGCGGGGTCGGCGCGGACGTGCTCATCATCAAGGCGCCCGGGAACAACCGCTTCGACTACTTCCGGCTGGCCGACCGCATCCGCCGGGGTGAGGCGAGCCCGAAAGCGGTCCTGGAGACGCAGGAACGGTTCGACAACCACTTCGTCGAGAGCGCCGTCTGGCGGCAGGCGCTCGCCGCCGACGGAACCGGCCGCCGCAGCCAGTTGGTCGAGCTGTGACCCGCGTCGTCGTACTCGGCGCCGGATACGCCGGGCTCGTGGCCGCCAAACTCGCGGCCAGACGCACCAGGGCCGAGGTGACGCTCGTCAACGCCGGCGATCGGTTCGTCGAGCGGGTACGCCTGCACCAGCTCGCGGCGGGACAGCGCCTGCGCGACCTGCCGCTGACCGAGCTGCTGGCGGGCACCGACGTCAACCTCGTCGTGGGCCTCGTCACGGAGATCGACACCGCCCGGCGGGTCGTCCGGCTGGACGGCGCCGCCCAGCGCCTCCAGTACGACGTGCTGGTCTACGCGCTGGGCAGCGCGGCGGACCTCACCTCGGTTCCCGGCGCGGCCGAACACGCCCACGCCGTCGCCGACGCCGGACAGGCCCGCCGGTTACGGGATCGGGTCCGCGACGGGACCACCGTGGCCGTCGTCGGCGGTGGCCTCACCGGCATCGAGACGGCCGCCGAGCTGGCCGAGTCGTACCCGGGGGCGAAGGTGCGGATGGTCACCGGCGGCGTACCGGGCGCCGCCCTCTCCGCGAAGGCCCGGCGGCACTTCCTGCGGACCTTCCACCGGCTCGGCATCGAGCTTCGGGAGAACGTCCGGGTGACCGAGGTCCACGCCGACGGGCTGTCGCTGGCGGGCGGCGAGCGGCTGGACGCCGACATCGTCGTCTGGACCACCGGGTTCCGCGTGTCGAGCCTGGCGGCCGAGGCCGGGCTCGCCGTCGACGGCCACGGGCGCATGCTCGTGGACGACACCCTCCGCTCCGTCTCGCATCCCGAGGTCTACGGCATCGGGGACTCGGCCGCCGCCCGCCTGCCGAGCGGGCAGGAACTGCGGATGGCCTGCGCGACCGCGATACCGTCCGCCGCCTGCGCCGTCCGGGCCATCGCCGCCCGCCTGGCCGGCCGGGAAGCGCGTCCGCTGAACTTCCGGTACGTCACGCAATGCGTCAGCCTCGGCCGGCGGGACGGGCTCATCCAGTTTGTCCGGCCTGACGACACGCCGGCCCGCGGCCTGCTCACCGGGCGGCCGGCGGCCCTGTACAAGGAGGCCATCGTCCGGGCGGCCTACTGGTCGCAGCGGCACCCCGGTCTGACCGCCGCCATGTGATCCTGGCCCGGCCGCCGGTCGGCCGGGCCGGGTCCGGCCGGTTACGCTCCGCCGGTCCAGCGGTAGCGGCGCTCGGGGCGGCCGGCCGAGCCGTACCGCAGGGTCACCGCCGCCTTGCCCGCACCGACGAAGTGTTCCAGGTACCGCCGGGTGCTCACCCGGGACAGCCCGACCCGCTCGGCGCACTCGCTCGCCGACAGGTCCGTACCGGCGCCGCGCAGCGCCCCGGCGACCAGCTCGGCGGTCGGCGCGGTCAGCCCCTTCGGCAGCTCCGGGGGGACCGGGCGCAGCGCGACGAAGAGCCGGTCGACGTCGTCCTGCACCACCTCGCCCGACCCGGAGAGCCGGTGGTGGGCCACCGCGTACCGCTCCAGCCGGTCCCGCAGCGTCTCGAAGGTGAACGGCTTGATCAGATAGTGGACGACGCCGCTGCGCAGCGCGGTACGGATCGTGGTCACGTCCCGGGCGGCGGTGACCGCGAGCACGTCCACCACCGCCCCGCCCTCGCGCAGCCGGCGCAGCACCTCCAGCCCCGACAGGTCCGGCAGGTAGATGTCGAGCAACACCAGGTCGGGGCGGAGCCGGTCGACGGCGGCGAGCGCGTCCTGCCCGCTGTGCGCGACCCCGGCGACCGCGAAGCCGGGCACCTTCGCGACGAAGCCGCTGTGCACCTTGGCGACCATGAAGTCGTCGTCCACCACCAGCACCCGGATCATCGGCCCGCCACCCGACGGACGGGCGCCGAAGCCGCGGACGGTTCGACCGGCACCGGACCGGACGTAGCCGGCTCGACCGGCGCCGGACCGGGCGCGGCCGGCTCGACCAGCGGCAGTACGGCCGTGAACGCCGACCCGTCCACGGCGATGCTGCCGCCGCGATGCAGGCAGATCAGCCGGATCAGCGCCAGGCCGAGGCCGTGGTGCCCGCGGGCCGGGTCCTTCGTGGAGTAGCCCTGCCGGAACACCTCCTCGGCCAACTCCGGCGGCACCCCCGCCCCGGAGTCCCGTACCGTCAGCCGCACCTCGCCCTCGACGGCCCGGATCGTCACCTCCACCCGGCCGCCCGGTCCGATCGCGTCCAACGCGTTGTCGACCAGGTTGCCCACGATGGTGACCAGGTCCCCGGCGAGCCGGTCGTCGACGCCCGGCAGCTCCGACTCCGGCGAGACCAGCAGCTGCACCCCCTGCTCGGCGGCGAGGCTGGTCTTGGCGATCAGCAGGGCGGCCAGCGCCGGGTCCCGGACCACGGCGGCGACGTCCCGGTTCAGCGCCTCGTGCGCCTGGCTGGCCCGGGTGATGTAGCGGACCACCTCCTCGTGCTCGCCGAGTTGCAGCAGGCCGGCGATGGTGTGCAGTCGGTTCGAGAACTCGTGCGCCTGGGCCCGCAACGTGTCGGTGGTGTGCCGGCTGACGTCCAGCTCGCGCCGCAGCGCGGTCAGCTCGGTCCGGTCCCGCAGCGTCGTCACCGAGCCGACCCGGCGACCGCGTACCACCACCGGCCGCCGGTTCAGCACCAGCACCCGGTCGTCGCTGAGCACGATCTGGTCCACTCCGGTCACCCGGCCGGTCAGCACGTCGAGCAAACGCGGCTCCATCGGCTGCGCGTGCAGCGAGCGCCCCACCGGGGAGTCGCGCAGCCCGAGCAGGCGTACCGCCTCGTCGTTGACGAGGGTGACCCGGTCGGCGGTGTCGGTGCCGACGACGCCCTCCTTGATGCCGTGCAGCATCGCCTCCCGGTGCTCGACCAGCCCGGTGATCTCCCGGGGCTCCAGCCCGAGCGTCTGCCGCTTGACCCGGCGCGCCAGCAGCAGCGACCCGGCCACCCCGAGCGCCCCGCCGATCAGCAGGTACGTCACCAGGTTGGTGACCGCCCCGGCGAGCTGCTCCGGCAGCGTCGGGTAGGTGTGCCCGACCACGATCAGCCCCAGGAACTCGCCGTCCCGCTCGGCCAGCACCGGCACGTGCGCGACCAGCGCCTTCGAGCCGTCGGCGAGCACCCCGATCCAGGATCGGCCGCGCAGCGCGTCGCTGCCGCCCAGCGGCACCGGCGAACCGGCGTCCGGGCCGGTGACCAGCTTGCCGGTGGCGTCGGTGATCAGCACGTACGAGGCGCCGGAGACCGCGCGGGCGCTCTCGGCGACAGCGGCGAGCGGTTCGCGGTTGGCGGCCGGGTCGAGCAGCCCCATCCGGACCGTACGGTTGATCGCCGCGTTCTCGCCGACCGAGCGCAGCCGCGCCCCCTCCTCGCGCCGGAACGCCGCGTCGGACTCGGCGATCGAGACCGCCGCGACCGCGCTCACCACCAGCAGCACGATGCCGAGCTGGAGCAGCAGGAACTGGCCGGCCAGGGACATCCGCTGGCGCATCGTGCCCTCCCTCCCCGCCGTCGGAACGCCGAGCTGGCCCGCTCGGGCGCGCCCGGCCCGGCTGAGCACGACCGGCCCGACGCGTGCGCCCAGCAAAGTGCCTCCGCCCCGCCCGCGCAACCGTCCGCCGCCGGCGGATCGGTCGTTGTTACCGCATCTTGTCGGCGCCGAGTCTTCCCAGGTACCGGCGGCGACGCGCAGGATCGGCGGGTGCGACGGTCGCCGCGTCCCGGTCGCGCCCCCGGCCCGGCCCGCCGGCGGGTGCCGGTGGCGGCCGGTCTCGCCCTGCTCCTGGCCGCGGTGGCCGGCGGCGGCACGATGGCCGGCTGCGCCGCCGGCCACGACCCCGCCGGGCCGGCCGAGCTGCGGATCATGGTGCCCAACGCGCCGGGCAGCGGGTACGACGTGACCGCCCGCACCGCCGCGAAGGCGCTGGAGGACGCGGGCGTGATCCGCGGCGTGGAGGTCTTCAACCTGCCCGGCGGCGGTGGCCTCGTCGGGCTGCGCCGGCTCGGCTACGAGCGCGGCAACGCCCGACTGACGATGCTGATGGGGCTGGGCGTCGTGGGCAGCCAGTACGCGACGCCGGCGCCCGTGACGCTCCAGGACACCACGCCGGTGGCCCGGCTGATCGAGGAGCCGGCCATCGTCGTGGTCACCCGCGACTCGCCGTACCGGGAGCTGGCCGACCTGGTCGCCGCTTGGCGGTCGCGGCCGGCGGCGGTACCGGTCGGCGGCGGCTCGGCGGCGGGCGGCCCCGACTACCTCGCCCCGATGCTGCTCGCCGAGGCGGTCGGCATCGCGCCGTCCAAGGTCGCCTACCGGGAGTACGACGGCGGCGGCGACCTGCTCGCGGCGATCCTCGGCAAACAGGTCGCGTTCGGCGTCTCCGGGCTCAGCGAGTACGCCGACCAGATCACCTCCGGCCAGCTCCGGGTGCTCGCGGTGACCAGCGCCCGGCGGATACCCGGCGTGCCCGCCCCGACCCTGCGGGAGTCCGGTGTCGACGTGGTCTTCGCCAACTGGCGGGGCATCGTCGCGCCGCCCGGACTGGCCGCGCCCGACGCGGCGGCGCTGCGCTCGGCCGTTCGGCGGCTGCACGACAGTCCGCAGTGGCGGGCGGCGTTGGCCAAGTACGGCTGGACCGACGCGTACCTCGACGGCGACGCCTTCGGCGTGTTCCTGCGTACCGAGAACGCGCGGCTGGCCGGCGTGCTCGCCCAGCTCGGCCTGACCGTCCCGCCGGGCGACGGTCCGGCGCCCGGCTCGACCGCCGCCGCGCCGGGGGATGGCCCGCCGGGGAACGACCGCCCGGTCCGCCCGACCGTCCCGCCCGGGCCGGGGCCCGGGTGAGCCGCGCCACTCGGCGAGCCGTAACCCGGTTGAGAGTTGCCGACCGGGGCGCTGGAATGGCCGGATGGAAATCCGCCGCATCCGCAACGAGGAACGCCCCGCCACCAGCTGGTTCCTCGGGGGGTACGCCTTCAACCCGTCCCCCGTTCCGGCCGAGCGGCAGGAGAAGCTGCGCCGCTACCTGCCCTACAACTCCGGCAGCGTCTCGCTGATCGCCGAGGAGGCGGGCGAGACGCTCGCCACCGTGACCGCGATCCCGATGCGGCAGAACGTGCGCGGCATCGTCTACCCGATGGCCGGCGTGGCCGGGGTCGCCACCCATCCGCTCGCCCGCCGGCGCGGCCACATCCGTACGCTGCTGACCCGGCTCCTCGGCGAGCTGCGCGACGAGGGGCACGTCGTCTCGGCGCTCTACCCGTTCCGCCCCTCCTTCTACGCCAAGTTCGGCTACGTCGGCGTGCCGGCCGCGCGTACCGTCACGTTCTCCCCCGGCGGGCTGGGCGAGCTGCTCCGGGCCGAGCTGCCCGGCGAGCTGACCTGGCAGAAGGTCGACGCCGGCTACGAGGCGTACCGGGAGTTCACCCTGCGTCTGCTGACCCGGCGGCACGGCTTCTCCGTCATGCCGGACTACCGCGCCGCCGGGCTCCGCGAGGAGGAGCTGTGGCTGGTCACCGCGCGCGTCGACGGTGAGGTCGTCGGGGCGGTGACGTACCGCATCGAGGAGCACGGCGGCACGCTCGCCGCCGGCGACCTGCTCACCACCGGCCCGCTCGGCCGGGCGCTGCTGCTGCGCTTCTTCGCCAACCACGTCGACCAGGTGGCCCGGGTGACCGCGCTCGTGGGCGCCGACGAGACCCCCGAGCTGTGGGCGACCGACCTGGTCGCGCGTACCGAGGCGAAGATCTCCTTCCCCGACTCGCCCGCGCCGATGGCCCGGGTGCTCTCGATGGCGGGGCTGAACGGTCTCGCCGCCGGCACCGGGCGGGTCGACGTGGAGATCGTGGACGACCCGTTCATCGCCGGCCGGTACCGGCTCGACGGCGGCGACGGCACGCTGGAGGTACGCCCCGGCGAGGGCGGCGCCCCCGCCGCGACGTTGACGGCGGCGGGCTTCTCGGCGCTGGTCTACGGCGTGCTCGACCCGGCCGAGCTGCCGCTGCGCGGGCTCGGGACGGTACCGGACGACGCCGCCGCCGAGCTGCGCTCGCTCTTCCCGCGCGAGCTGCCGTACCTCTTCTCCGCCTTCTGATCCGGTCCGCCGCCGCCCCGGGGTTCAGCCGCGCGAGAGGTCGCGCTGACCCCGGGGTCGGCGGCACGGCCCCCGGGGTCAGCGGGGCGAGGGGTCGCGGAGTTCCCGGAAGAACGCCCGGATGTCCTCGGTCAGCAGTTCCGGCTGCTCCATCGCGGGGAAGTGCCCGCCGCGGTCGTACTCCGTCCACCGGACGATGTTGTTCGTGCGCTCGGCGACGTGCCGCAGCGGGACGAAGTTGTCCCGGGGGAAGACGGCCAGCGCGGTCGGCGCGGTCGACGGCTCGGGCGGCCGGCCCCAGTAGTCGGCGTGCGCGCGCTCGTAGTAGATGCGGGCGGACGAGCCGGCCGTACCGGTCAGCCAGTAGAGCATCACGTTGGTGAGCATCTGGTCGCGGTCGACCGCGTCCTCGGGGCGCTCCGCCGAGTCGGTCCACTCCTTGAACTTCTCGACGATCCAGGCCAGCTGGCCCACCGGCGAGTCGGTCAGGCCGTACGCCAGCGTCTGCGGCCGGGTGGCCTGGATGTCCGCGTACCCCTGCCGCTCGCGGCTCCAGGTCTTCAGCCGCTCCCAGGAGGCCAGCGTGCGCTCCCGCTCGGCGGGGTCCAGCGCGGCCAGCTCGCCCGGTTCGGGTTCGTGCGCCTGGTGCGCGTTGGGCAGCAGGTTGAGGTGCACGCCGACGACCTCGGGCCGGGTACGGCCCAGCTCCCGCGAGATGACCGCGCCCCAGTCACCGCCCTGCACCCCGTACCGGGCGTAGCCGAGCCGTTCCATCAGCACGGCGAACGCGGCGGCCACCCGCTTGAACTCCCAGCCGGGCTCGGTGGTCGGCCCGGACAGGCCGAATCCGGGGATGCTCGGCAGCACCAGGTGGAACGCGTCGGCCGGGTCGCCGCCGTACCGGCGGGGATCGGTCAGCGGGCCGGCGACCCGCTCGAACTCGACGATCGAGCCGGGCCAGCCGTGCGTCATCAGCAGCGGGGTCGCGTCCGGTTCGGGCGAGCGGAGATGGGCGAAGTGCAGGTTCGCACCGTCGACGGTGGTGGTGAACTGCGGCCACCGGTTCAGCCGGGCCTCGGCCGCGCGCCAGTCGTACCGGTGCCGCCAGTGGTGCACCAGCTCCCGCAGGTAGTCGCGCGGGACGCCGTACGCCCACCCCACGCCCGGCAGCTCGTCGGGCCAGCGGGTACGGTCGAGCCGCCCGTGCAGATCGTCGAGATCGCCCTGCGGTATGTCGACACGGAACGGTTGGATGCCGTCGTCGGTCTCGGTGCTCACCCTGGGCATGCTATGTCGGCGCACCCGGGCGGCTGGACATCGCCGCTGGTCACGCACCTGCCCGAGAGGTCGTACCGCCGCCACGAGGGCGAGTCGACGGCCTCGTTCGCGAACCCGGCCTCGCCCGGCGCGTTGAAGACCTGTAGCGCCGGCCGGCCCGGCTCGAACCGGAACTCGACCCCGCCGAGCACCCACGCCTCGACCCGGCCCCCGTTGAGGTGCTCCAACCGCAGGTCGTTGCAGAGCACCCGGACCTCGCGGAGCGTACCGCCGACGACCGGGCCCAGCTCCGGCTCGTCCAGCTCGCCCCAGTCCACCGCCAGGTCGGGGTCGTCCTGCTCCTCGATGTCCGGCGGCTCGGTCAGCGGGATCCGGTCCCAGCTCAGGTAGAGCCGATCGAAGCCCGCCATCGTCAGCTCCAGGTGCCGGCCCTCGAAGTCGAGGACCAGCGGCCCGGTCGGGCACCGGTCGCCGTCCACCGCGAACCGCAGGCTCCACACTCGACACAGCCGCCGTCCGGTCAGGTCGGCGAGCCGTTCGCCGTGCCGGGCGAGCAGCTCCTCGACCGAGGTGAACGGCCTCGGGTCGTACCCGGCGATCCCCCACACGAGGGCCGAGGTTAGGCAGGCCGGCGGGGCAGGTCAACGACCTCCGTGACACCCGCCACGCCCGACGCTCGCCACGCCCGATTTCCGGCGTGGCGACACGGATAGTGGTTATTTCGGACTAGGCACGGCTGCACCGGTGGCGGTAGGTTCGTTTCGTGCAACCCGTCGCGCTCGCCCGCCCCCTGTGGTGGCTGGCGCTGCGGTCGCTGCGCCTCCTGACCGGACTGGTGCTCCTCGCGGTCGCGCTCGGCACGGGCCCCGGCCCGACCGCCGTCACGGCCACCGGCGCCCGTCCCGTCGCGGTCTCGTCGGCGGTGCAGGGCCCCACGGCGGTCGCGGCGCTGCGCCCGACGCTCGTGACGACGCCCCCCGGCAGCGGATTCCGTCCCGCGCCGAGGCGGGCCGGAACGACCGAGCCCGCCGGAGCGGATCTCGGCGCCGAGCGGGCCCTCCCCGCCGACCGAGTCGACCTCCTCGCCGCCGCGACAGCGCGGCCGGCGGCGATCCGACCGGCGACGGACTCCCGGCGGATCAGCGGCGACGCGCACGACTGGGCGCGCGGGCAGCGCGCACCGCCCCGGGCGTAGCCCGTTCCCGACGGCCCGGCCGCTCCGGCCCGCCGCTCGCACCGTCCCGCCGGTCTCCGGCATCACGCGCGCCCCTCCCGGGTAACCGGTCCGCGGGCGCCGGACGTGATCACGCTACGCACCCGCTCCGGGCGCACCCCGTACCTGTTCGCATCGCTCAACCTCATGAGGTGCTGGTCATGGAAACCGTCCTCTACCACTTCTTCGTCGACGTACCCCGCGCCGCCTTCATCTGGACCGGGCTGATCACGCTCGCCGTCATCGCCATGGCGGTGCTGATCGCGCTGCCGCGCCGGGAGCGGCGCGCGGAGGAACCGGAGCTCCGCGAGGAGGCCGGACGGCAGGCGATCCTCGCCGCCCGGGCCCGCGAGGCGAGCCGCTACGCCGACGAGGTCGCGGTCGCGGCCGACCGGGCCGCCGAGACCGCCCGCCGGCAGCGCGAGCAGTGGCTCGCCGCGCAGGAGGAGGCCGAGGCCGCCTGGCGGGCGTACGACGAGGCGGACGCCGCCGCCCGGCGGCTGCTCCCCGCCGCCGCGCTGCCCGCCCCGCGTACGCCCCGCACCCCGGCCGAGTACGCCGACCGCGAGCGGTACCTGCACCGGGCGGCGATGAGCGCGTGCAGCCACCGACAGCTGCCGGTGCTGGAGCTGAGCGACGTGCTGGCGAACCGCAACGGCTGGGACCCGCGGCGGCACCCGGTCGAGCAGGAGGTCATCCTGCGCCGGACGGTACGCGACCGGCTCTGGGCCGAGTACCGGGCGGCCGTGCAGCGGGAGCAGGAGGCGTGGCAGGCGGCCGAGGTCGCCGCGACCGCGGCGCGCAGCCTGCGGGAGGAGGCGTTCGCGGCGGCCGCCCGGGCGCACCGGCTGCGGCCCTGGCTCGCCGCCGAGACCGTGGCGGAGCCGTCGCCCGCCGACACCATCCGGCTTCCGCAGCGGCAGTCGGTGATCGACACGGTACGGATTCCGCAGCAGCAGTCCGCGATCGACACCGTCCGGATTCCGCAGCAGCCCACCCAGCCGACCCTCCGCTGGCACCCCGCCCGCGCCAGCTGACCCTCCCGTCGGAACTCGACCGCATGTTGCCGGTGCGCGGAGATGGCCCGTCTGGTGCGGGTTGACGGTCAGGGCTTGGCGGTCGGTCGCATGCCGTCGAAGAGGATGGTCAGTACCCGCTGGCGGAACTGCTCGCTCCACTCGTCGGTCATCGCCTCCTGGCAGATCGCCGCGAGCAGGGCGATCAGTTCGGCGGGTCGCAGGTCGTCGCGGACGGCGCCGGCCCTCTGGGCGCGTTCGAGCAGCAGATCGACGGCGGGTCGCAGCCGCGTCAGGGCATCGCCGAGGTGAACCCGGGTCCCGGTCTCGGCGAGCCGGGCGAACACCGCCCGGTTCTGGGTACCGATCGCCATGACGCGGGTGCAGAGCCCGAAGAGGGCGGTCACGTCCTCGGGTTCGTTGACCAGCTCGTCGACCTCGACGACGAGGCGGTCCCACAGGTTCATCACCACGGCCGCGAGCAGATCGGGTTTGGTCGGAAAGTGCCGGAACACGGTACCGATCGCGACGCCGGCGCGCGCGGCCACGGTCTCGGTCGACGCTGCGGCGCCCTGCTCGACGAAGACGGCCCTGGCCGCCTCCAGGATCCGCGCCCGGTTGCGGCGAGCGTCGGCTCGAACCGGTCGCCCGCCACTCGCGCTGCCGGCGGGCGATACACCGTCTCGGTTCATCGGCCCTCGATTCTTGCCAAGGTGAGTCGCACTCACTATCTTCGAAGTTGAGTTTCACTCATCTTAATTCGAGAGGTGGCACCGTGGCACAGTCGACAACCGCCACAGCAGGCCCGCTGACGATCTACCGGCGCATGCAGGAGGCGGTCCTGGGCGACAATCCCACCCTCCTCCCCGCCGAACTGCTGGCCGAGGACATCGTGGTCGAGACCCCGTTCTCCCCACCCGGCATGCGCCGTTACGACGGTCGCGAGGCCTGGTTGGCGTACTACCGGGCCACTAGCGCGGCGCTGCGGGTGCGCTTCGAACGGTTCCGGGAACTGGCCACCCACCAGACCGACGACCCCGAGGTCATCGTCGTCGAGTACGAGCTGACCGGGACGGTCGTCAGCACCGGCGTACGGTCCTCGGTCACCTGCGTCGGCGTCCTGCGGGTCCGCGACGGCCTGATCAGGCATTGGCGGGAATACCAGGACGTCCTGGCGATCAGCGAGGCGCTGAACGGGCGACCCGAGGACCAGACCGACGCCGGCACGCGCGTTCGGTAACGTTCCGCCCTCGTGCCACGCGAGCACGAGATCGACGAGTCCAATCAGGACTGTCTTCCCGCCGAGCGGGTGGCGGCCACCCCGTCGACGAAACAGCTCGGACCACAATGCGGTGGGGCCCACCGTGCCCGGCGAAGACATCAAGCCTGACGTGATTCGCCGGGTACGGTGGGTCCCACCCAAATGCGGAACTCGAATGCGGAACTCAGAGCATCGACATGTGCACGTGATCGGTGTGATCGGAGGCGCCGCTGTACGACTTCCAGCCCGACCCCGGCCACCAGATCTGCTTGTACCAGATGACGTAGAGGATTCCGAGCCGGTCCGCGTTGCGAATGAGGAACGCGGCGAGGTTGTTGCCGTACAGCTTCTGGTCCTGGGTCTTCGCCGAGGCGAATCCCCTGTTCAGCAACGACCAGTCGCAGGCACGACCCTTCGGGTGCTCGAACGGGCCGCCGGGGCGGTAGCAGCCGACGAACCGGTTGAAGCCGGCCTTCTTCACCTCGGTGTACGCGTTGAGCGTCCGGGGGGTGATGCAGCCGGAGGTGGTCGGGTCGTCCTTGCTGCACGACTCGTTCGGCCACTCACCGTTGGCGGTACGCGGCGCCGCCTTCGCCACCGGCGAGGTGGCGCTCACGAAGCCGTTGCCGATCAGACGGTTGCCGCCGACCAGGTCGAGCGCCTTGTCGGCCTCGCCCTTCCGCTTGGCCATGATGGCGAGCTGCTTCTGCTGCTCCCGCAGCTCGGCGTCGAGCGCGGCCTGGGCGCGGGCGACCTGTTCCTTCGCCTCGTCCAGTTCGGTGAGCTTGCCGTTGTTGACCATGTTCATCTGGTCGAGCCGCGCGACCCGCTCGATGAACGAGTCGCTGGACGAGCTGGAGAGCAGCACGGCCGCCACGCTGAGCCGGCCGGTGCGGTACGACTGCGCGGCGATCTGCCCGACCTGCGGGGCCAGTTCGTCGAGCCGCGCCTGCACCTTCCGCAGCTCGCCGTTCAGCTCGCCCTGGCGCTTCTTCGACTGGTCAACCTTGGCCTTGGCCTGGAGGTAGTCGCGGCCGGCCACTTCGAGCACGTCGCGCAGCAACGCCGGTGGGGCGTCCTCCTCGGCGGCCGGCGCGTCGGGCGCCGCCGTGGCCCCCTCGGCGGGCGCCACGACCATGGCCACGCCGGCGACCAGCGCCAGTGCGGGGGTGAGCAATCGGCGTAGGGGTGTAGTCAAGTCGTCTTCCTTCCGTCGACCGCCGACCGGGTTAGCTGACGGGTTCGGGACGGAAGTCGGTCCCTACCGCTGGCGCGGATTCACCCCATGGAACGTGGTTCCCCGATTCGCCCCTTCGGCGATTAGGCGGCGGCACCACCGGTACCGGTAGGCACCTGCGGGTGGTGACCGTCCGCGAGAATACCGGACATCGACCGCTGACTACCAGGCCCAGGAGCTGCGATAACCGTTGCAGGACAACAACTCTGAGTAACCTCCGCTGCTCCGGCGCCCGTAGACCACGGTCGATCCACCAGCCCGACCGGCACTCGGGGAACCCTACCCGATCTCCGAAGCGGGTTAGGAGACGCGGTACCGCCGGACCCCTTCCGCTCGGCCGCCCGGCGACGGCCGGGCGTACCGCTACGCTGTGGGGCCGCACGGGAGGGGGGACGGGGCGATGCACGGCCTGGGTGAGCTGGAGTCGGCGATCATGGACCGACTGTGGCGGTGGGACGGACCGGCCACCGCCCGCGACGTCGTCGAGGCGCTGCACGGCGAGCGTCCCCTCGCGTACACGACGGTGCAGAAGGTGATGGACAACCTGTACCGCAAGGGCTGGCTGACCCGTACGCTGCACGGCCGGGCGCACCGGTACCGGCCGAGCATCTCGCGGGAGGCGGCGGTGGCGCGGCTGATGCGCGAGGCGCTCACCGACACGCCCGACCACCGGGCGGTCTTCGCGCACTTCCTGGCCACGATCGACGCGGAGGAGTCCCGCGCGCTGCGCGCCGCCCTGCGCCAGCACGGGCGGCCGGAGCCGGAATGATCGCGGCGCTGGTGCTGCTCGCGTACGCGGTGGTGCTGGCCGCCGTCGGGCCGCGCCCGCTGGCCCGGCTGCCGGAGCAGCACGGCTATCCACTCTCGACGGTCGCCGCCTGGTACCTGGCCGGCACCTGGGCGGCCGTGGCGGCGGCGAGCGCCGTGGTGCTGCTGGTGGGGCTGCCGCCGCACGCCGACGGCCGGCTGGTCGGCCTGTTGCCCGGTTCGCCGGCGCTGGCGCACCACCCGCACGAGCACCTGCCCGAGCTGACCGCCCCGGTCGCGCTCGCCGTCGGCGCCGCGGCGCTGGCCCGCCTCGGCTGGGTCGCCGTCGCCGGGGCCCGCGCGCAGCGCCGCGCCCGCCGACGGCACCTGGCGTCGCTACGGCTGCTCGGCGGCGCCGAGGCCGCACCCGGCGTCCACGTCCTGCCCGCCGCGACGCCGGCCGTCTACTGCCTCGGCGGGCGGCGGCCGGTCATCGTGGCGACCACCGGCGCGCTGCGGGCGCTGACCGGCCGCCAACTCGCCGCGGTCCTCGAACACGAGCGCTGCCACCTGCGGGAACGCCACCACCTGCTGATCCTCGCGGCGAATCTCGCGGCGCGGGCGTTCCCGTTCGTGCCGCTGCTCGTCGCCGCGCGGGAACGCGTACCGGCGTTGCTGGAGCTGCGGGCGGACGACGTGGCGGCCCGGCGGCACGGCCCGCGCGCGCTGGTCGAGGCCCTCGCGGTGCTCGCCACCGCGCGCCCGGCGGCCGGACTCGCGGCCGGCGGTCCGGGGATCGCGGCGCGGGCCCAGCGCCTGCTGCGCGGCGGCGTACGCCCGAAACCGTGGCGTCTAATCGGATTGTTCGGTGCCGTCGTGCTCGGTCCACTCAGCGCGTTAGTCGTACCGTTCTGCTGGTGAGAAGCCCGGCCGCCGATTTCCGTGAATAGGCGTCTACTCGGTGTAACCGAATCCGCGGGCGGCGGCGCACTCTCCGACCTTGCTTCGGACAAAGAGGTTCCCTAAGGTGAATCACCGACCGCCCGAGGACCTGTCGGTCTCCACTGATTCCCCGCTACGGAGACGTCCCGGCGGTCAATCACAAAGGAGTCGGTACCGGTGGCAATTGTGCCCGCCCAATCCCGTTCGCCGGACCACGCGCCTGCCCGCAGACGTCGCCCCACACGTTCCTTCCATTTGCTGCTGGCGATGGCCGCGGCCGTGTGCGTCGGGCTGACCTCCGCCGGCAGCGCGCAGGCCGCGCCGACGGCGCAAGAGGTCGAGAACCAGATCGACAAGCAGTGGGAGCAGCTCGAACCGACCATCGAGCAGTACAACAAGGTCCACAACCAGCTGCTCGCGAACCAGAAGAAGGCGAAGGAGCTGGAGGACAAGATCCAGCCCCTCTCGCTCCAGACCGATCTCGCGATGACCCGGGTCGGCGGCATCGCGGCCAAGTACTACAAGATCGGTCCCTCCTCCGAGGTCAACGCGATGCTCGCCACGGGTGACCCCGGCACGCTGACCGAGCAGCTGACCATCCTGGACCGGCTGGCCCGGGACGAGCAGCGGCAGATCGCCGACGTGGTGGCCGCGCGGGACAAGTTCAACGCGGAGAAGCAGCGACTGGACGCGCTGATCGTCCAGCTCGCCCGGCAGGACGCCGATCTCGCCGCGAAGAAGAAGCAGATCGACGCCGAGATCAAACGGCTGGAGAAGCTTCGGGAAACGGCGGTCGGCAAGGTCACCATCGACGTCGGGGCCTGCCCGGCGGTCACCGTCATCGGCAAGGCGGCGATCGCGGTACGCACGGCGTGCCAGCAGCTCGGCAAGATGTACAAGTGGGGGTCCACCGGACCCAACACGTTCGACTGTTCGGGTCTCACCCAGTTCGCCTGGAAGAAGGCCGGCGTCAGCCTGACGCACTTCACCGGCGACCAGTGGAACGAGGGCCGACCGATCAGCAAGTCCGAGGCCCGCGCCGGTGACCTGGTCTTCTTCTTCGCCGACCGGCACCACGTCGGGATCTATCTCGGCAACAACCTGATGGTGCACGCCTCCCGGGCCGGGCAACCGGTCAAGGTGGCGAACATCCAGTACATGCCGGTGGCCGGATTCCGGCGGGTGGCCTGAGCCGCTCCGGCGGGAGTACGCGAGATCCGGGGCCCGTGGTCGACTCTCGACCACGGGCCCTGTTTCGTCTCGGGCCTCGCGTCCTCGCGGGCCGGTGTCCTCGCGGACTCCGGTAGCGGGCGACCCGGCGCGGTGAGGCGCGCCCTACCTCGAACCGGGCGGATGGCAGGCGTGTGCCCGTGACCTCGCCGAACCGACGATGTGAGGTATGAGGAGAACCCCGCGTCGCAGCCGCGTACCGCTGCGCATACTGGCGGTGGTCACCGCCCTGGCCCTGGCCGCCACCGCCGTGGCGCCGCCGGCCCTCGCCGCCGCCCGGCCGGCGCCCCGCACGGACGCCGTCGTCGTCGTCCAGCCCGCACCGGCCGGCGCCCAGCCGCCGGGCCATCAGGTCGCCGCCGCCCGAGGCCGGATCGTCAGCGTCACCCCGGTGCTGAGCCTCGACGCCGCCCAGGTGCGCACCCTGCGCTGAGCCCGACGGGGCCGCCGGCTCGCCAGGCCGGACCGGAGCCCGCTCGCCGGGCCACGCCGGCCCCGAGGACCGGGCGGCGTGGCTACATCCGGTCCGGACTGGCGATGCCGAGCAGGTGCAGGCCCTGGCGCAGCACCCGGGCGGTCAGGTCGCAGAGCACCAGCCGGCTCTGGCGTACCGGGCCGTCGGCGCGCAGCACCGGGCAGTTCTCGTAGAAGCCGCTGAAGGTCGCGGCGACGGTGTGGAGATACCCGGCCAGCCGGTGGAACTCCAGCGTCGCCTCGACGGTACGGACCACGGCGCCGAAGTCGAGCAGCGCGATGGCGAGCGCCCGCTCGGCCGGCTCGCCGACGATGACCGGGGCGCCCTCCGGTACGCCGACCCCGGCTCGGCGGAAGATCGAGCGAATCCGGGCGTGCGCGTACTGCAGGTACGGGGCGGTGTTGCCGTCGAGCGCGAGCATCCGCTGCCAGTCGAACACGTAGTCGCGGTTGCGGTCGGTGGCCAGGTCGGCGTACTTGATCGCGCCGATGCCGGCCGCCCGGGCCACCGCCGTCACCTCCTGCTCGTCGAGGTCCGGGTTCTTCCGCCGGGCCAGCTCGGCGGCGCGCGCCACCGCCTCGTCGAGCAGCTCGACCAGCTTGATCGAGTCGCCGGTGCGGCTGCGCAGCATCCGGCCGTCCGCGCCGAGGATCGAACCGAATCCGACGTGCTCCGCCCGGGCCGGCGGCCGCAGCCAGCCGGCCTGCCGGGCGACCGCGTAGACCATCTCGAAGTGCTGCCGTTGCGGCAGGCCGACGAAGTAGAGCAGCCGGGTCGCGCCGAGGTCCCGGGTACGGTGCCGGATCGCGGCGAGGTCGGTCGCGGCGTACCCGAAACCGCCGTCGCTCTTGCGTACGATCAGCGGCAGCGGCTGCCCGTCGCGGCCGGTGTACCCCTCCGGGAAGACGCAGGCGGCGCCGCCGCTGGGGCGGAGCAGGCCGAGCCGGTCCAGCTCGTCGGTGACCGGGGCGAGCTGGTCGTTGTAGTAGCTCTCGCCGTAGAAGTCCCCGGCGTCGAGCATGACGTCGAGCCGGTCGTAGACGGTCAGGAAGTACCGCTCCGACTCGGTGACCAGCAGCCGCCACAGCCGCAGGGTCGTCTCGTCGCCGCCCTGCAGGGCCACCACCCGCAGCCGGGCCCGCTGCTTGAACGCGTCGTCGGCGTCGAACTTCGCCCGGGCGGCCTTGTAGAACGAGTCCAGGTCGCCGACCGACAGCTCGTGCGCCGCCTCGGCCTCGCCGAGGTCGACCAGGTGCTCGATGAGCATCCCGAACGGGGTGCCCCAGTCGCCCAGGTGGTTGGCCTTGATCACCCGGTGTCCGAGCCACTGGAGCAGCCGTACCGTCGCGTCGCCGAGCACGGTGGAGCGCAGGTGCCCGACGTGCATCTCCTTGGCCACGTTCGGCGCCGAGTAGTCCACCACCACCGTCTCCGGCGCGGCGCTCGGCGCGACACCGAGCCGCTCGTCGGCGGCCATCCGGGTCAGCAGCCGGCCGAGGGCGGGCTCGGCCAGCGTCAGGTTGACGAACCCGGGGCCGGAGACCTCGGCGGCGGAGCAGAGGTCGGTCAGCTCCGCCGCGCGCAGCACCTCGGCGGCGATGTCCCGGGGTGGCCGGCCCAGCCGGCGGGCCAGGGCGAGGGCCGCGTCGGACTGGAAGTCCGCGTGCTGCGACCGCCGTACGGCCGGGGCCACCGGCTCGCCGGCGACGGTGGAGAACGCCTGTGCCAGCCGGTCGGCCAGCAGTTCTTCAAGACTCATGACAGGTACGCCAATCTCGCGCTGCCGGGTCGGACAGCTCGCGGGCAGGTGTGCGGACCCGGATCGATCGGCGCCTGCTGCGCTGGTCACGCCCCCGAGGGACGGCAGCGGTGGGAAACCGGCGGGATCGATCCGCCGGTAGCAGGATGGTCAGCTCAGGCGGTCGGAGACGGCTCGCGGACGAGCCATGGTTCGCTCCCGCCGGAGCGCCGGAACAGAGGAGGCCAGGTCGGACCGCGCCGCCTCCAGCGAGGAGGGCGCGCGGTGCAGTCGGATCTGCCGGCCGGCCATGGGCGGTAGCATACCGGCCCCGGCCCGCCCGCTCGCGCCGAGTTTCGGTCCCCTCGGTCGGCGCGGTCCGGGTCGCCGGTCGCCCCGGTCAGCGGCGGTGGCCGTTCCGGTCGGCGGTTCTGCCGTCGACGGCGGTGGCCGTTCCTCGCGGTCGCCCCGGGTCAGCCACGGTGGGTCGGACGACCGAGTTTCGCGAGCGCGACCAGGTAGCGGCAGTCCCGCCCCGTGGCGTTGACGAAGCTGCACGGCGCGGGCGGGCCGAGTTGGAGGCAGTCGCCGGCCTCCAGTTCGTGCACGGCGTCGCCCTCGTGGAAGCGGAGCTGCCCGTCGAGGACCCAGATCTGCTGGGAGATGAACGCGTAGGTGCCGGCCGCCACGTCGACCCGGGCGCCGGGCGGCAGCACGACCTCGACGAGTTCGAGCGGTCCGTCGCCCGGCGGCGAGACGGCGCGCCTGCGGTACCCGGTCTCCGGGTCCGTCCAGATCGGCTGCTCGGCCGCGCGGGCGAGGCGCGGCTGGCCGGTCTCGGCGCGGGCGATGAGTTCGGAGAGCGTCAGCCCGAGGGCGGCCGAGAGCCTCGCGAGCAGCGCGGCGGTGGGCTGGACCTCGGCCCGCTCGATCTTGCTGATCATCGCGCGGGAGACGCCGGAGAAGTCGGCGAAGCCGTTGACGGAGAGGCCGCGCTCCGTCCGCGCCTCGCGTACCACGACCGCGAGCCGGGCGGTCAGATCGTCCGACACGGCTGCGACTATAGCAGCAGAATTGGCTACTATCTGAAACGTGAACTCCCCGACCTCTGAATCGCCGGCCTTCGACGCACCGGCCTTCACCGTCCGCGACGCGACCGCGGCGGACGCGGCGGCCTGCGCCGCCATCTACGCGCCCTACGTCACCGGCACCGTCGTCAGCTTCGAACTCGTTCCGCCCGACGCGACCGAGATGGCGACCCGGATCGCCGCCGCCGCGCAACGCCACGCCTGGCTGGTGCTCGAATCGGGCGAGGCCGTTGTCGGGTACGCCTACGGGCACCCGTTCGCCGCGCGGCCGGCGTACCGGTGGGCCTGCGAGACCAGCATCTACCTCGACCGGAGCGCGGTCGGCCGGGGCGGCGGGCGGCTGCTGTACGAGCGCCTGCTCGCCCGGTTGGCCGAGCGCGGCCACCGGCGGGCGTTCGCCGGGATGACCCTGCCGAACGAGGCGAGCGCCGGGCTGCACCGGGCGCTCGGCTTCGAGCCCGTCGGCGTCTACCGCCAGGTCGGCTGGAAGGACGGCCGCTGGCACGACGTCGCGTGGGTACAGAAGACGATCCTGACCGAGGCCGATCCGCCGGCGGAACCTCGATGAGGGTCGACCTGGCGCGATAAGGGCTGGTCCGCCGCGACGAGGGCTCTCCGCCGTAACGACAAGTTGATCAAATGGTCCTAGGATCGGCCCGTCGATCCGATCTCGGAATCGGGTCATGTCCAGGAGGATCCTTTGACAGCACGACAACGCGTCCTGGCGGCGGCCGGTGCGATCACGCTCGTACCCGGTCTCGCCCTGATCGCCTCGGCCGCGCCGGCTGGCGCGGCACCGGACGAGAAGACGGCCAGCACGGCAGCGTCCCCGGGCGAGGCGAGGACCGGGCTGACCAACGACAAGTTCACCTTCAACGGGAAGCAGCTGGAGCCGCGCTCGTACGCGCCGAAGCGCGCGGCCCGTACGGCGGCGGCCGCCGTCGAGACCCCGGCCGTGGGCACGGTCCGGTCGTGGCCGGCGCGGGACGACACCACCGGCTCCCTGTACCTCAAGAGCTACACGCTCCGCGCGGTGGGCCAGAAGATCGAGGTCTGGGTGGCGAACGACCTGTCGTTCCCCGCCGGCGACTGCCGCAACGCCGTTCCCGGCACCACCGACGTCACCGACGCCCAGGCGCAGGCGCTGGTCACCGAGTTCGACACGAACATGTACCCGAAGGAGACGGCCGCGTTCAGCACGCCGCCGGACCGGGACGGCACCAACGCCCAGGTGGCGGGCGACTTCACCGGGGCGGGCGACCGTACGGTGACCCTCGTCGACAACGTGCGGGACGACAACTACTACGACTTTCCCGCCGCCAGCTCGTACATCGCCGGGTTCTTCTCCAGCGCGCTGAACGAGTACTTCGACCGCAACATCATGACGATCGACGCCTTCGACTG
Source organism: Micromonospora sp. NPDC049559 (assembly GCF_040676675.1). NCBI lineage: Bacteria > Bacillati > Actinomycetota > Actinomycetes > Micromonosporales > Micromonosporaceae > Micromonospora > Micromonospora sp. NPDC049559. The sequence continues at coordinate 129,427 of NZ_JBFAPK010000001.1, forward strand.
GGCGCACCGCACCGGTGCCGCCCCGGCGGACGAGCCGACGAGCGACCCGTGCACCAGCCGCCCGGCGCGGCCGCACAGCTACGAGGGCACCTTCGCGCACGAGTGGCAGCACCTGCTGCAGTACTACGTCGACCCGGCCGAGACCAGCTGGGTCAACGAGGGGCTCTCGGACTACGCCCAGACCCTGGTCGGCTACGTGGACGGGACCAAGACGGTCTCGGAGTACGGCTACGACGGTCACCTCGCCTGCTTCCAGGGCTTCGGCACCGTGCAGACGCCGTACAACCCGAACCCGCGGGACTGTGGCGGTCCGGAGAACTCGCTGAGCCTGTGGGGCGAGTCCGCCAACCCGACCGCCGTGCTGGCCGACTACGGCAACGCGTACGAGTTCATGCTCTACCTGAAGGACCGTTTCGGCGCCGACTTCCTGACGAAGCTGCACCGCGACGGTGCGCGGCAGGGCTTCGCCAGCCTGGCCGCGCTGCTGCGGACCAAGGGTGAGAAGGACATCCACAAGTTCCTGCACGACTACCAGACGATGGTCCTGACCGACCGGATCGTCGACGGCAAGCACGGGAAGGCGCAGGGCATCTCGAAGGCGAAGGCCACCTCGGCGAGCCTGAGCTCGACGGTCAACCTGGCCAACCCGGCCGCGTACGCGACCCCCGGGGCGGCCCCGAACGGCGCCGACTACGTACCGCTCGCCGACGGCAAGGGCCGCACGCTGAAGGGCTCGGACCTGCGGTCCCTGCGGTTCACCGGCGCCACCAGCCTCCCGGCCGTACCGTTGGCCTGGACCGTCGCCGACGACGACCCGGACCGGCCGGGCAACCCGGTGCTCTTCTCCGGCAACGAGAACAACACCGACGCCAGCGCGGTCGCCCAGGTGACCGTGCCGGCCGCCGACCCGACCCTGACGTTCCAGGCCAAGTACGGCGCCGAGGCGGGCTACGACTACGGCTACGTGATCGTCTCCACCGACGGCGGCGCCAGCTACACCGCGATCCCCGGTGACCGGACCGTCGACGGGCCGCGCGGGCCCGCCGTCAACGGCACCACGGACGGGTTCGAGCAGCACCGCTACGACCTCTCCGCGTACGCCGGCAAGACGATCCTGATCGGCTTCGAGTACGTCAGCGACGGCGGCGTCAACGAGGGCGGCTGGAAGCTCGACGACATCGCGGTCGGCGGCACGACCGTCAGCGACGGCTCCAGCCTCGACCCGTTCGACTCGATCACCGAGATCAAGCCGGTCTCCGTGGCCGGGTGGAACCTGCGCCTGGTCGGCCTCGACGCCAAGCACTCGACCGTGCTGCAGCGCGACTTCGGCGCCCGGGGCACGGTCACGCTCAGCGCGGGCGACCTGCGGGAGCTGAAGCGCTTCCCGCAGGTCGTGGCGATCGTCGCGTACGACGAGCCGACCGAGCAGGTCGCTCAGTACGCGCCGTACACCCTGACGGTGAACGGGGTGACCCAGCCCGGCGGCAAGTAGCCGGTTCGGCTGAGATGAGGGGGCCCGCGCCGGTCGGCGCGGGCCCCCTCGCGCGGGTACAGAAGGCGATCTTGGTGGCTGCTGGCCGTCAGGCGGGGCCGGTAAACACTCGGCCTCAGCCGAGGTGATCGGCGGGTGAGGTCTGGAGCAGCCAGGCCAGCGGCATCTTCGCCCGCTCGTCGTAACCGCCCTGGTCGTCGAGCCGATACAGGGTCACCGTCTGTGCGCCGTCCCGGTCGACGACCCAGTACTGCGGGATCCCCGCCGACGCGTACTCGCGGACTTTGATCACCGAGTCCATGCCCTCGGAGCCCGGCGAGACGATTTCGATCACGAGCGCGAGGTCGGCCACCCCGGACCACACCCCGCGCGATGGCGGCTTCCGCCAGACGCTGACATCCCGGATCCGGCCGCCGTCACCGCTCGGCCCGGGTATCCGGATGCCCGCCACCTGGAGCACCTGGTCGGCCGGCCACCCCGCCATGATGAGCCACGCGAAGAGACGGCTCGCGATCATCGCGTGTTCGGTGTCGGGCGGCGGCGTGACCGACAGGACCCCCTCGGGGCTGGTCTCGTAGCGATGGCCGTTCGCGTCGGCGGCGTTCATCGCGGCCACGTCGTCGAGCGTGACGACGGCGGGCATGTGGGTGCCGACGGCCGCAGCGCTCATGCGCCTCATGATATGCCCGATCAGGCGCTCTGGCCGGCTGCTCCGCGCGGTCGTGACGCCGGATGGCAGGCTCCCCCGGCCCGACGCGCAGCCGAGCGACGCCCCGGCCCGGCGCCTCCGGTTCGGGTGGAGGATCGTGCAGGATGGATCGGGTCGGGTGACGACCGAACCCGGGCCGGACGACTTCATGGAAAGGCAACCGCGTGGGCATCTACGACATCCCGCTGCACACCCTCGCCGGCGAACCCGGCTCGCTCGGGGACTTCGCCGGCAGGACCCTGCTCGTGGTCAACGTCGCCTCGAAGTGCGGGCTGACCCCGCAGTACACGGGGCTGGAGCGGCTGCACGAGCGGTACGCCGACCGAGGCTTCTCCGTCGTCGGCTTCCCGTGCAACCAGTTCGGCGGCCAGGAGCCCGGTACCGCCGAGGAAATCCAGGAGTTCTGCTCGACGACGTACGGCGTGACCTTCCCGATGTTCGCCAAGATCGAGGTGAACGGCCCGGGCCGGCACCCGATCTACACCGAGCTCACCAGCGTGCCGGACGCCGACGGCGAGGCCGGTGACATCCAGTGGAACTTCGAGAAGTTCCTGGTCGCCCCCGACGGTACGGTGGTCGGCCGGTTCCGGCCGGGCGTCACGCCCGAGGACGAAACACTGGTCGCCGCGATCGAGAAGCACCTGCCGGGCTGACCCCCGCGCCGGGCTTTCCGTTCCACCTGCCCGGCTGGACGCGCCGCCCGGCTCAGGATCAGGCTTGTCCGCAACTCACCACGGCGGTGGCCCGCCCACCGGTCGTCCGGAGGATCGGCCGCCGTGGCCATCCGCTCCCGGCGTTTCATCAGGAGCGGATGGCCACGGCTACCGCGACGGAGCTGGGCCTAGTTGCCGGCCACCGGCGCGCTCCGCGACGCGTTGAACAGCCTGTCACCCCGGTAGTGGGCGACCACCGGGGCGGCGAGTCCGCCGTGGGCGGTCCGCTTGAGCTGGGCGACTCCCTCATGGACCGGGGCAGACCCGAGATACGTGTCGCCGGCGTAGAAGTCGACCTTGCCGGACGGGTCGGCGACGTTGACGCTGACGGCGCCCACCGTCGCGGTCGCGGTGACCGTGGTGTTGGACGGGGCACCCGCCGGGGCGACCGCGACGTCGAGCCCGGTCGTGGTGGCCCGGAACGCCAGGGCGCGCAGGTAGTGGTCCAGCAGCGGGCGCCACACGTGCCAGGTGTGGACACCGGGCACGTTGAACTCGTCCAGCTCGACGCCGGCCGCCCGCAGCGCGGCGGCGTTCTGCTGGGACGCCTGGGCGATGTTGCCGAGCCGGTCCTGGAGCCCGGTACCGATCATGATGCTGCCGGCCACGGCCTTCATGCTGTCGACCTGCGCCTGGTTGGCGGCCGGTCCACCCATGCTCCAGGCCGCGTGGTAGCCGAACATGTCGGTGTGGTTGTACATGATCGTGTACGCCCGGCTGCCGCCGGCCGAGAAGCCGCCAGACGCGCGGTCCTGCGCACGGGTGGAGACGTGGTAGTTCTGCTCGACGAACGGGATGACGTTGTCGCGCAGTTCGTCGACGTAGCCCTCGTTGCCGCCGGGTAGGCCGTTGAAGTCGGTGGAGACGATCACCATCGGCTCGGCCGCGCCGTCCTTGATCGCGTTCTCCAGGATCAGGTGGGCAACGCCCTGCATGGTCCAGGCGGTCGAGTGGTCACCCGAGCCGTGGCTCAGGTAGAGGGTCGGGTACGGCTCGGCCCGGTCGCGGTCGTAGCCGTACGGCAGGTAGACGACGATGTCGTGTACGCCCGCCGGGTTGGTCGACCCCGGCGAGCTGTACCGGCGCGACTCCAACGTGCCGATCCTGGCCACCGGCGCCTGGTAGCCGGTGTCGTACGTCGGGAACCTGGTGCTGGCCGGGACGTAGATCGTGCTGCGCACCGCGCCGGGCGCGCCGGGGTACTGCGGCTGGATCTGCCACCGGTTCGCCGGATCGTCGTGCAACGCGCAGCCGGTGGCCAGCTCGTCGGCGCAGTCGTGGGTGAAGGCGTACCGGAAGGTGCCGGCGGGCAGCGGCGTGGTGAACGTCCAGACGCCGTCGGCGCCCTTCCGCATGGGCAGGATGTGCCACGGGGTGGCCGCGACGTCGCCCGGCTGCCACTCGGCCGGCGGACGGGCGTCGCCGCAGTCCTGGCAGGTGATGTTCTCCGGACGGGAGTAGAACCAGTCGCCGTAGATGTGGACCTGCCGGACGTTGTCGGGTGCCCGGTACCGGAAGGTGACCGCGTACCCGGTCGGCGGTTGGTTGGTGCGGGTCACGGTCGGGCCCAGCGGCGCGGCCGGCGCGGCGGAGGCCGCCGGGGCCACGACGGATCCGGCCGCGACGGCCACCGCCGCGAGCAGTACGAGCGTCAGCCGCTGGCGCGGCGGCGACGGTGACTTCGGACGAGGACGCACGACGGGCATGTGCCTACTCCCTCTCGGGTACCCGGCGAGACCGGTTCCACCGGTCCGGCCGGCAGTTCGATGGTGGAGGTGAACGGATACCGGGCACGATCGGAGCGGCATCGACAGCCGGCCGGATTCGGGCAGCGTCGATCGCGCGCCGCCGGCCCGGCACGTCTGACGCGATGGTTCAGCCCGTCACGGGCGGGCCGGTTCCCACCTCCCGTCGACGCGTCTGGCAATCCCGGTGAATTCGTCCCTGAGCTCCTCCGGCAGGAGCCATTCCGGCGCGTCCTGCCAGGCGATCGGGCGGAGGAACCGCCGAATCGAGGTGGCGCCCACGGAGGTGTGTACGGAGTTGGTCGACGGCCAGGGCCCGCCGTGGTGCTGCGCCCACGACACCCGGACGCCGGTCGGATAGCCGTCGAAGACGATCCGACCCGAGCGCTCGCCGAGCACGTCGGCCAGCCGGCGGACCTCGTCGGCGTCATCCTGGGGTCCGATGTGGATAGAGCCGGTGAGCGACGGCGGGACGGTGGCGAGGGCCGCGTCGAGTTCGGCGACCTCGCGATAGCGGACCACCACCATCAGCGGGCCGAAGCACTCGTCGGCGATCTCGGTGGTCAGGCCCGGCAGGTCCACCTCCAGCAGCACCGGCGCGACGGTGAAACCATCGCCCGGACTGACGTCGGGCCGCGCCGAGACGTGGACACCGGCGCGCTCGAACGCCGCCGCCCGGTCGACGAAGGCGTCCCGGATGCGCTCGTTGAGCAACACCGCGCCGCCGGCCGAGGCGACCCGCTCGCGTAGCGCCTCGACGAGCCGGTCGCCGGCGGGGCCGGCCGGGACGAACGCCAGCCCGGGCTTGGTGCACAGCTGCCCGCCCGAGCCGGTGAAGGAGCCGAACAGCCCCTTGGCGATCTGCCCTCCCCGGGTCGCGGCCGCCGCCGGCAGGACGACTATCGGGTTGACGCTGCTCAGCTCGGCGTAGAACGGGATGGGATCGGCGCGTTCGTCGATGGCGGCCTGGATGGCCCGGGCGGCACCGAGGGAGCCGGTCAGCGCGGCTGCCCGGATGACGGGGTGGCGCACCAGCGCGCGGCCCGCCTGCTCCCCGTACACCAGGGCGAGCACACCCTCCGGACCGCCCAGCCCCCGGACCGCCGACCCGATCGCCGCACCGGACTCGTGCGACGTCAGCGGGTGGGACGGGTGGGCCTTCACCACGACGGGGCAACCGGCGGCCAGCGCGGCAGCGGTGTCGCCGCCGACGACCGAGAAGGCGAACGGGAAGTTGCTGGCCCCGAAGACGGCGACCGGCCCCAGGGGGACGAGCATCCGCCGCAGGTCCGGACCGCGCCCGAGCGGCGTGTCGGCGGCGTGGTCGATGGCGGCCTCGACGTACCCCCCGTCGCGCAGCACGTCGCCGAACAGCCGCAGTTGGACCGCCGACCGGGTGAGTTCCTGGTCGAGTCGCGGGTGACTCAGCCCGGTCTCCGACTGCGCCGTCGCGACCAGGTTCGCACGCCGGTGCTCCAGCGCGTCGGCGATCGCGTCGAGCAGGTCGGCGCGGCCGGTCCGGCCCAGGCCGGAGAGCCACCGCGCGGCCCGGGACGCCTCGGTGGCGATCGCCGCCAACCGGGTCTCGTCGGTCTCGGTGAGGTCGGTCGCCCGACGCCGACCGTTGGCCGGGTCGACCGTGGTGATCACGTTCACAGCAGTCCTCTCCGGGCAAGGTTGCCCATCAGATCGCGGACCCCGAACTGCCAGGGCTCGCACTCCTCGGCGTGGCGGACCCGGTTGACCAGGGTGCCGAGCGTGGGGCAGCTGATCCGCACCACGTCGTCGACCTTGTGGGTGAACCCCTCGCCCGGTCGGTCCCGGTCCTCGATGGGCGCGAACATGGTTCCGAGCATCAGCACCGCGCCGTCGGGATAGTGGTGGTGCGGGCCGATCAGTTGCCGCACCAGCGCCGCCGGATCCCGGGACATCCGGGCCATCTCCGACACCGCCGTCAACTGGAAGCCGTCCCCGCCACTGACCTGTAGGCGCACTTCGAGCTCGCGTACCCGGTCCAGGCCAAACCGGTCGTCGAACAACCGGATCAGGGGCCCGAGGGCGCACGAGGCGTTGTTGTCCTTCGCCCGCGGGAGCAGGAGCGCGGACCGTCCCTCGACATCCCGGAGGTTCACGTCGTTGGCGAGGGTCGCGCCGACGATCCGGCCGCTGGCCTGCACGATGAGCGCGACCTCGGGTTCCGGGTTGTTCCAGGTCGACGCGGCGAGCACGCCGACGGGGACGGCGGTGCCGACCGCGGAGAGGATCTGGCCCTTGGTGAAGATCTCGGCGTCCGGTCCGAGCCCCACCTCCAGGTACTGACTCCAGACTCCCTCGGCGACCAGCAGGGCCTTGAGCCGCTCCGCCTCGGCCGAGCCCGGCGCCAGGCTGTGCAGGTCGGCGCCGATGTCGGCGAGCATGCGACCACGGAGGTCCGCCGCGAGCGTCAGGTCGCCGCCGGCCCGCTCCTCGATGACCCGTTCGATCATCGACACGGGGAAGGTCACCCCGGCCGCCTTGAGCGCCTGGAGATCGACCGGAGCGAGCAGCCACGGCCGGGTGTGGTCCCGGGTCGCGGCGTCCGTGTTGGCCAGGATCTCCGCGAAGCCGCCCAGCCGCGGCCCGTCGAGCTCGGCCACGACCGAGGCGGGATCGGGCAGCTCGCAGATGTCCCGTACGGTCGGAAACCGGTGACTCACGTCGAGGACTTCGCCGTCCCGGACAATCACGGGCGAGGGTCCGTCGACGGTGGGATCCCAGATCCGGCCGACGAGCAGGCTCCGCTCGACGTCGTCCGGCAGCGCCTCGGCGGCGGTGCCGATCCAGTCCGGCCCGGCGGCGGTGTCGACCCGGTCCGGCCCGGCGGCGGGCTCCTGGGGCGGTGGCAGCGTCATGGGGTGCTCTCCAGGTTGAAGTACGACCGCTCGTCCGGGGGTCGGATGTCGTACACGGCGTCGCGGAACATGCGGAGCGGGTGCGGGGTGAACGGGTGCCGCTCGATCGCGGCGAGGTCGAGCTCGATGCCCAGTCCCACGCCGGACGGGATGAGCACGTCACCCTCGTCGGTCAGCACCAGCCGCTCGTTGGTGATCTCGGGGCGCCACGGAACGTCGGTCGCCATGATCTCCAGGTACCGGAAGTTCGGCAGGGCCGCGGCGAGCTGGAGCGACGCGGCGGTGCTGAGCGGACCGCTCGGGTTGTGCGGAGCGAAGCCCACGTAACCGGTCGCGGCGAGCGTGGAGATGAAGGCGAGTTCGGCGATGCCACCGGCATGCGTGACGTCGGGCTGGACGAAGTCGACCGCCTGCCGGGCCAGCGCCGGGGCGAAGCCCTGCCGGCCGTACCACCGCTCCCCCGCCGCGATCGGCACCGGCGACGCGCGGCGGATGTCGACCAGGGCGTCGAGGTTGTCCGGCGGGCACGGCTCCTCGAACCACACCGGGTCGAACGGTGCGATCTCCTTGGCGACCTTGATCGCGTGCCGGACGTCGAACCGGCCGTGCCCCTCGATGAACAGCTCGACGTCGCGCCCCACGGCGCCACGGACGGCATCGACCTGGGCGAGCACCCGGTCCAACTGCCGGGTGGTGATGGTCATGTCGTAGTTCTCGAACGGGTCCCACTTGAGGCCACGGAAACCGGCCCGCACCGTCGCGCGGGCCGCGGCCGCGTACTCCTCGGGGGTGACGGCTCCGGAGAACCAGCCGTTCGCGTACGCGCGTACCCGGTCCCGGGTCGCACCCCCGAGCAGCCGGGAGACGGGAACGCCGAGGTCCCGGGCCGAGATGTCCCACAGGGCCATCTCCAGCGCGCTCAGGGCGGTCATGATGACCGGTCCACCGCGCCAGTACCAGTCCCGGGTGAGTTCGTAGAGGATCTTCGAGATGCGGGTGGGGTCCAGCCCCACGACCGCCTCGGCGGCCTCGGCGACCGCGCCCTGGACGGCCCGTTCCTTGCCCTCCAGGGTGGCCTCGCCGAGACCGACGATCCCCTCGTCGGTGTGGACCCGCACGATGACGAGGTTCGTGCGGTAGAAGTCGACGACCAGCGCGTCGACCGAGACGATTTTCATGTCCGCGTCAACCCTTCACCGCGCCGGCGGTCATACCGGAAACGACGTACTTCTGTGCCAGCAGGTAGAAGGCGACGGCGGGCAGGGTGAACATGAAGGCGACCGCCATCACCGTCTGGATGGGCGTTCCCAGCTCGCCGATGAAGTTCGCGATGCCGACCGAGGCCGGCTGCAGGCCCGGCGTGAAGATGAAGGTCACCGCGAACACGTACTCGTTCCAGGCGTGGAAGAAGGCGATGACCGCGGTCGCCGCGATCGACGGGGCGATCAGCGGCACGTTTATCCGGGTCAGGATGACCAGCGGTGATCCTCCGTCGACCCGCGCCGCCTCCTCCAGTTGCCGCGGAATGGCGTCGATCGCGCCCTTGAGAATCAGCGCGACGATCGGCAGGACGAAGGCCGAGTTCACCAGGACGAGGCCGGTCAGCGAGTCCAGCAGGTCGAAGCGGCGGAACAGCGCGAACAGCGGCACCACCATCAGCGCCTCGGGGAGCATCTGGGTGAACAGCAGCACCAGGGTCAGGACGGCCTTGCCCCCGAACGAGAATCGGGACAGCGCGTAGGCGAGCGGGATGCCGAGGCCGACCGAGACGACCATCGTGCCGACCGCGATCACCAGGCTGTTGAGCAGCCACCCGGCCGCCTTCCCCTCGGCCAGCGCGTCGACGAAGACCCCGAACCGGCCGAGGTCGGGGGTGAGCCGTGGCCGCGCGGCGAACAGGTCGCCGTTGCTCGACAGCGCCGTGACGAGCATCCAGTACAGCGGGAACACCGCGACGCCCAGCACGGCGAGCACGGCGACGATCCGCGCCGTGACACCGATGCGGAAGCCCCTCATCGGACGTCCTCCTTCTCCACCGCACGGGCGACGAGTCGGCTGCCGGTGATGACGATGAGCGAGATGACGACGCCGACCATGCCGATGGCCGCCGCGGCGCCGAGTTTCTTCGAGTCGAAGGCCTGCGAGTAGAGGTCGATGACCAGGGTCCGGGTGGCGCCGACCGGACCGCCCTTCGTCATCAGCCAGATGAGTTCGAACCGGCGCAGCGACCAGATCGTCATGAGCACGGCGAGCAGGCCGACGGTCGGCTTGACGACCTGCCAGGTGACGACGCGGAAGGTGGCCCACCGTCCCGCGCCGTCCACGATCGCCGCCTCGTTGAGATCCTGCGGTACGGCCTGCAGCGCCGAGAGCAGCACCACGGAGGTGAACGGGAACAACTGCCAGATGGTCGTCGCGAGCACCGCCGGCAGCGCGTATCGCGGGCTGTCCAGGATCGCGCCGCCCGGCACGCCGAGACCCACCGCGTCGAGGAACCGGTTGACGATGCCGTACTGCGCGTTGAGCATCCACGTCGCGACGAGCGCGACCGCGATACCGGGCGCGGCCCAGGGGATGGTCACCAGCGCGCGGGCCAACCCCCGGCCACGGAAGCCCTTGTTCAGCAGGAGCGCGACGCCGAGCCCGAGCCCGACCGAGCAGACGACGCAGGCGATCACGTAGCCGAGGGTGGTGAGCAGGGTACGGTGGAAGTCCGGGTCGCCGAAGATCGTCTCGTAGTTGTCGAGCCCGACCCACTGTCCACCGGTGGGGTTGAGCAGGGTCGTCCGGGTGAAGCTGAGGTACACCTCCTGGACCAGCGGCACCGCCTGGAAGACGAGGATGAACAGCGTGGCGGGCGCCAGCAACAGGTAGGGGGTCCACCTGCTACCCAGCGCGCCGCCGCGGCGGCGCCGCGGTCCGGATCTGGAAAGCGTTCCGGGCGTTCTGGTCTGCTCGACAACAGTCATCGAGTTCGGTCCTTCTCGGGTAGGAGGCTGCCGCGCATCAGGCTGTCGCGTCGCCTGGTCGAGGGCCGGTCAGCGGGGCAGCTGGCTCGCCTGGTGCTGCGGCCCGGTCAGCGGACCAGTTGGCTCGCCTGTTGCTGGGCGCGGTCCAACGCGGACTTTAGGTCCACCTTGCCCTGCAGCGCCGCGATCACGTTCTGCACGACCACCTTGCGGATGTCCGGCGTCTTGGCCTCAAAGCCCAGCACGATCTGCGGCAGGCTGGACTCGGTGAGCTGGTCGAAGACGGGGAGGAACGGGGTCTTCTGGAGTGACTCGGCGCTCCGTTGGGTGGTGGTGGCGACGCTGCTCGCGCCCAGGATCTCCTGCAGCTTGACCTGGTTTTGCGGCTCCAACGCCCAGCGGATGAAGGTCGCCGCCGCCTCCTTGTCCTCGCTCGCCTCGTTGACGACGATCGGCGCGAGGATCGCACCCTGCTTGCGGACCGGGAACGGGATGGGCGCGACGTTGAAGTTCAGCTTCGCGTTCTGGCCCCGGGTCGCGGTCACGTACCCGCCGTTGTTGAGCTCCATCCCGACCTTGCCCTCGGCGAACATCCGGCGGAACGTCGCCGCGTCCGCGCCGCGCGGGATCACGTTCGCGTCGTATAGGTCCTTGTACGCCTGCAGCCCCTTCAGGTTCTCGGGCGAGTTGATGGTCAGGTTCTTGCCGTCCGACCAGGCGCCGCCGAAGCCGTAGACGTAGTTGAAGATGTCCTGCCACACGCCGGCTTCCTCGGCCTCGGTCTGCCGGAACGCCAGGCCGTACACGTCGCCCTTGGTCAGCGACTTCGCCGTGGCGAAGAACTGCTCGTACGTGGTCGGCGGATTCGGGATCAGGTCCGCGTTGTAGAACATCGCGTAGTTCGACGCCTCGAAGATGACGCCGTACCGGACCCCGTCGTGCACCATGAACTGGTCCGGCTGCTTGAGCAGGTCGTACTTGCCGGCGTCGACGAGCTTGTCGAGCGGCGCGATCAGGCCGGCGTCGGCGGCGGCCTCGAACTCGGGCATGTCGAAGCGGACCAGGTCGGGTCCCTTGCCGCTGCCCATCTGGGTGAGCACCGTCTGGCCGAAGGTCGGGTACGGCACGGCCGCGGCGGAAACCTCCACCTTGTCCTGGCTGTTGTTGAACTCCTCGAGCCACTTCGTCAGCAGCGGCCCGCGCCCCGGGTCGCCGAAGGTCGAGGCGGCGAAGGTCAGCTTGGCGACGCCACCGCTGGAACCGCCGTCGGAGCCGCCACAGCCGGTCAGCAGGGCGGCCACCAGACCGAGAACGCATGTCGCCCCGGCGATACCGAGGCGCGCGGATCTCTTGCTCATCGTTGCGCTCCTGTTACAAGTCAAGGTCAGCTTAGAAAATTGCAACGATCGTAGCGCCATGCGCAACGGCGTCAAGTGGCAGTTGCGATGAGCGTCGTCTACATTGCATGATGCGCAACGCGGACCCCGACGGTCGGTCACCGGCCGGGTCGCGTACCGCGAGCGAGCGCATCCATCACACGAGGGAGACCGGCTGTGTCACAGTCGATTCGCCGCGCGATCGACCTTCTGCGTCGATCGGCGGAGCACCCGCTGACACTCACCGAGGCGGCGGACGTGCTCGGCGTCCACAAGTCCACGGCCCTGCGGATCCTCCAGACACTGGAGTCCGCGAGATTCGTCCGCCGGACCGGCACGGGGACCTACGTGCTCGGCAGCGGACTGATCGAGCTGTCGGAACTCGCGCTCGGCTCGATGGACCTGCGACAGCTCGCCGCCACGCAGCTACGTATCCTGCAACGCGAGACCGGGCACACCGTGCACCTGGCGCAACTGACCGGCGACGAAATCATCTATATCGACAAGGTAGACAGCCAGGCGTTCGACGCCGTGAAGCTGCCGTCCCGGGTGGGGCGCGCAGTATCGCTCTACGCGAGCGCCGTCGGCAAGACCATCCTGGCCTACCTGCCCCGCGAGGAACGCGATCGGCTCCTGTCCCACGTCGTCTTCGAGCGGTTCACCGACACGACCTTCGCCGACCGCGACCGCCTCGAAGCCGAACTCTCCCGCATCCGCGAGCACGGCTGGGCCAGCGACAACGGCGAGCACGATGCCTACGTCATGTGCGTGGCGGCACCGATCAGGGACTTCCGCGGCCACGTCGTCGCCGCCATCTCCATCACCGCGATCGAGGTCATCGCGAGCCTCGACAAGCTGAAGGCCAACCTTCCGACGCTACTGGAGACCGCGAACCAGATCTCCGCGGAACTCGGCTACACCTCTTCGGCCGCGGTGACGCCCGCCGGGCGGACCACGGCGGCGGCAGGAACCGGAGGGTAACGGTCACCGGCGCGGACATCGACGACTGGACCGACGACATCTGGCGTCGTCGCCAGCCTGGCCCGCACCCTGCCGTCCGACCGGACGACCGCGCTGCCCGGCCTCCCGGTGCCGCCTGGACCCGACCGGGACCGGCCGAACCTGGTGGGCGATGCGGTGGAAGCCCGCGTTGAACGCCTTCGCGATCACCTTCAGCGACCGCTCCCAGCAGCTGAAACCTACTAGCCAAGATCGCCGAAAGCACCGTCGGCGTGACAGACCCGCCCGCGAGGAAACCGGTGAGCGGCGGCGGTGGCGGTCTGGACCGCGGAGCACCTCGCCACTTTCCTGGGCGCCGTCGGCTACGACTGCTGTTCGCGTGCTGTGGCTGACCACGCTGCGCGGCCTGCTCCGCGGCGAGATGTGCGGGCTGCGGTGGAGCGCCGCGGTAACCGTTGCCTGCACCGGCCGTTCAGGGCGTGGGTGCGAGCGCTCGTTAGCGAAAGATCGCCAGCGCCCACATCTTGAGAACGCGATCCTTCTCGTCCCAGGTCTCCACTTTGCCGAGCACGCGGGCCGGAAACGACGCTTTGCCCTCCGGAAGCACATCCTGCTCACGTAGTCCGCTCCGGGTGATCTTCACGCGAACATGGGCGTCGCCGGAGGGGTACGGCGCGCGCAACCGCAGGTAGTCCTGGTCCGACCCGTCGCGCTCCTCGTACTCCTCGAAGCGCCCCTCGATCGACAGGAACATTCTGCTGTCACTCAGTCGCGCACCGCCTGTCGCGTTGTCGCCGAAGCTCCGGTGCGCGTGGACCTCGCCCTTGTGGAAGTCCGCGTACACGATCGCGTTGGCCTTCTCGAGTTCCTGCACGACCGTGCGGATGGCGGTTATGGGCCGCTCCTCGGCCTCGAAGGTCTGCCTCTCCTCGCCGTCCCGGATCCGGACCGCGCCGAGTTTGAACCAGCGAATCTTGACCTCGCCCTGCCCCTCCGCGCTCTCCCGGGTGTACTGCTCCACCTGCCTCTTGAGCGCCCGCACGTTCCCCCGGTACTGGAACATCTCCATGACCAGGGTCTCGTTGAGATACATCAGGAACTCGTTGGCGCCGATGCCATCCGTCCCGTCGCGGAGGCGGCGCCTACGGCGTTCGTACAGCACCACCGCGGCGGCCACGAGAGCCGCGCCGGTGAGTATGAGAGCCCAGAACCACGGGTTATCGGCAGCCACGGATCTCCTTGAATGCCTCGGACAGGGATGTCCCGTTCGCGTCGACCATGCGCCCGCCGGTGGCTTTCGCCGCTCGGTCCAGTTCCCCCGGGTTGGCTTCGGCGAGGCGGACGGTGTAGGTGTGCACAGCCTTCGCCGCGGGCGGCCGCGCCTCGTAGTTGCGCAGGAAACCCTGCAGGTTGATCCCGGTATTGTTCTCACCATCGGTCATCAGGACGATCGTGACCGGCCGCTCGGGGTGATCCCGGGTCATGGTTTCGGCCTTCCCGTACGCGGCATCCAGAGCCGACCACACGCCGGTGGTTCGGTCGAACTGCTCGGTGGCGACGTAGTCCCGGATGGCGTCGAGGTCGGACGGCCCGGAGATGGTGAAGTCCCGCTGGTCGAGCACCCGGCCGCCGAAACGCATGATGGTGAACTTCTCGCCCTTGTAGAAGCGCACGAACTTGCCCGTCGCGGACGGGTCGGCACCGCTGAAGCCGGCGAACGTGGCCCGCAGGGCGGCGATTCGCGACCCCCTCATCGACGCGGAGAAATCGAGTACGAATATCAGGTGCGAAGGATTGCGCGACTGCGGCTTGGCGTATTCGGCGACGAGCCGGTCGATGGTTTCCTTGCGCTCCGGAAAGTACAGGGTGTTGGTGCTGAAGTCGCGGAACCGAGGGTCACGCGGGACCTGGCCGTTCAGCGGACGACGCAGAGTCCGCTCCATAATCTCGCGCTGCGCGCGCTCAGACCGAAACCAGTTGACGACCATCTCGTAGCTGTCCCGCTTCGCGGGTTGGAGCAGCAACATCGGGTAATCGGCGAGAATGATGCCGTCGCGCGGGTAAAGGATCTCCAGCGGCTCGCGCAGCCTGCCGCTGGCATTCAAGGAGAGCAGTACGGATTCGTAGTTGATCAACGCGTCCGCGGCGTCCTGATTGCTCAGGTAGGAGTCGGCGAGCCGCCGCGAGGTGTCCTCGGTGAGGGTGAGCCCGGTGAAGAAGCCACGGAGTCGATCGCAGGTGATGTCCTGCTCGCGCAGGGCGCCGCCGGTTCCCGCCGCCGCCGTGGCGACGCCGATCAGTGCGGAAAGAGCGCTGCCCGCGTGCTGCGGATCCGCCATTCCGAAGCGCACCACCCCCATAGCCGAATGGTCGGCCAGATCCGACCACGAAAGATGCCGATCCGTCGTGGAGGTTCTGAGTAGATCCGCGATTTTCGGTTTGACACCGATGGCCAGCGGCGAAAACATGAACCTGCTGCTGATCGGCCGCTCGCCGGTGAAGCCGATCTGCTTCAGCCTCAGCTCGAAATAGCGGTCCGTGGACAACCACGCAATGTCGTGCTGATAATTTCCCGGATTCAGATCATTGGTCGCGTCGATCGTTCCACGGTGTTCCATAACGAGTTCGATGCCGGTGTCCCGCCGCAGCTCGTCGAGCAGCGGCTGCATGTCCGTCAGCTCGGAGGAGGCGAGCACCCGCAAGGTGGTGTGCGGTGGCGGCTGCTCGGGCGCGGTACACCCGGCGACCATCCCGAGCGCGACGCACAGTACCGCACCGGCGAACCTTCGGGGGCCGGGCCGCATCAGCAACCGCCGATCGTAATGATCAGCTTCTCGAACAGGTCGAGCGGCGGCAGGTACGCCCGGGTGTGATTGTTGTCCGAAGGCGGCACCTCGATCCCGCGCTCGGCGAGCAAGCCGGCCAGCAGGGGGCTCGCCGTATCCTGGTCCGCGTCGAGCACCCGGAAACCAAGCTCGACCGCCCGCGCGCGCAGCTCCGGATCGGTACGCAGCAGATCACCGACCTTCCTTCCGCTCTCGTTGAGCGCGATGAACGATGGCTGGGTCTCGAAATGGTCGGCGGGGTAGAGGAGCACGCGGTCCTCGTCGGGTTTTCCTTGAGGACGCCGCAACTGGTGGGCGAGGTACTGATGCTCGTAGATCACGACGATCGGCGCGATCCGCATCCCCTCCGGGGAGAGGTAGTAGGGAACCCGATCGGCCGTGGGTGCACCCTGTGCGCGGTAGAGCGGTTTCAGTGACTGGGCGAGTGCGGCCACCTCACTCTCGGCCGACGCGGCCCTGCCGTTGTTCTTCGCGTAGGCGATCAGACCCTGGTACGTGCCGCCGGAGTTGGACAGACACACGTCCGCGGTGTGGGCGAGCACCAGGTTGCTGTTCTCGATCCCGTAGTTGCGGATGCCGATGTCGTTCCAGCGCACGCCTACTTCGCTGAGCTGGACGAATCTACCGAGGTTGATCTTGTAGTAGAGGGGGTTGCTGCCGTTGGGATTCATGGCCGTAGCGACGCCCGCGTCCTGCAGCGCACGCGCGTACGGGCGGTAGGTGGCGAGCACGATCGGGCTGACGAACGGGAGGTACGCGTGGGCTTCCTTGTTGCTCTTCAACCTGGTGGACATGATCAAATCAGCCGCCGGCTGACCGGACGGGAAGACGAAGTCGTACTTGTCGACGTCATGCGTGGCGATCTCACGTGACCCGGTGTTGTCGACGAGCACCTCGATCTGCTTGCGCCGCAGAATCTCCCGCACCTTTGAGTCACGGAAGAAGTCGACCTTCGAGGCCATCTTGCCCTTCACGACGGTGACCGCAGGCACCGCCGGCGTCCGCGCCGGCCGGATCACGACCAACGGCAGCCCCATCACGAGGAGGCCGACCAGGCCGAGAACCAGTACGGGCGCGAGGCCAGGACGAGTTGGAGGTTGTCTGATCTTCAGGTCCGGCTCGGCCACACGCCCTCCAGCGGTTCACTCCACAGCCTGATCGACATTCACGGTTACGCCAATTGGTAAACGCGATACAAAGGCTCGATAACGCTTTGATCCAGGGGCATGACCGATCTACGACAAAAGCCCGGCCAGGGCGGGCCATCATTTCGCTGGCGTCACCTTCGACACGCACGGCGGCCACCGCAAGCAACGCCGGACCCCGACGGCATCACCACGAGCAAGGCCGTCGACGGTAGACATAAACGTACCCCGATCCGGCCACGGCAGCCAGGACGGCCCACGGCTCGGCTCACGGTTTCCGTGATCAATCCCTCCTGGGTAAGCCCACTGCCTGCCTTCGACGTGAACAGGGCGACAATGTCGGTCTGATGTGGACGCTCGCGGGGCGCCCACGGAGGAGACGCCCTGACGATGCGTTTGAGAAAGCTGTCGGCCGTCTTGCTGGCCGCGGGGTGACAACGGTGCTCACCACGCCGATGCCCGCGACGGCCGGACCGGTCCAGGCCGGGACGACGGCCGCGACACCACAGGCAGAACCGGTCCGCGTCACGCTGATCACCGGTGACGAGGTGGCCGTGAACGCGCACGGCACCGCCCTCACACCCGCGCCGGGACGAGCCGGCATCCCGGTCATGCGCCAGGTTCTGAACGGCGACCAGTACGTGATCCCCGCCGACGCGCTGCCGTTGCTCCGGTCCGGCCGGCTGGATCAGCGGTTGTTCGGCGTCACCGCGCCGCAGAGGTTCGGCTACACCGGGCGTCGGGACCTGCCGCTGCTGGTGCAGTACCCGAAGTCCGGCGCGAGCAGAGGCCCGGCCGGCGCGCGCGCCGCGGTCGGCGCGAAGGCCCGGGTGAGCCGCGACCTCGATCGGGTCGGGATGCTGGCGGTACACGCGCGCAGCGACCAGGCCGCTCTGTGGTCCTCGCTGACCAGTGGTACGACCAAGGCCCGTACCCTGCGCGCGGGTGTGCAGCGGGTCTACCTGGACGGCAAGCTCCGTTCCAGCGATGACGTCAGCAACCCGCAGGTCGGCGCGCCGACCGCCTGGCAGCAGGCGACCTGCGTATCAGGCTGCGGAATGTGCCGATCGGCATATGGCCGTGCGGCTCGTCCGCGGACACGCTGAACCCATGAAAATTGCTCTCCTCGCAATGACGGCGGCAGCCGCCGTTGGTACACCAGCCGCCGCTGGCACGCCAGTTGCCGATCCGACGATGCCTCCGCCCGTCCCCAGCACCCCCGGCGCGCGCGTACGCGGCGTCGGTCAATTCACCTACGACGAACCTGGAGTGCAGGGCCACCGGATCCGGTTCAGCATCAGAGCCAAAGTGGCAGCAAGCGGTACGACCAACGGAGTCCTCGGTTACCGGCACCTGCTACCCGATGGACAGGTCCTCGGCGAGGGTTACGCGGAAGTTACCTGCGTTAATGTCCAGCAAGGCACGGCATTGGTGGCCGCCGTCGTCCGTGAAGGCCACGGCAGCGTCCGCAACCACGGCTTCTACCTCAAGATCGTTGATGGCGGTGAACGGCGACCCGACCACATCGAGACGCTTCAGGCCCAGGATGGCCCCACACGTCCACCGCGATACTGCATCGACACCGCGATCGATCCGACCCTCAAGCGCTATCCGATCGAACATGGCGGGTACCAGATCCGATTTTAATCTCGGATAGCGCGCGTACGTTGTCGAACAACCATGGAGTTCATGGTCCGGCTGCCGCCGCCGTGGGCGCGCAGGACCTGAACGCTGTGCCTGCCCAGGCGACCGCACGCCGCCCGGCTGCGGTCTTGGGAGCGCCTTCGACGATCTGGTAGCCGCCATTGGTCCCAGTTCCGCTCGACAGTCAGCACGCTGCCGGCCGTGGACGGGTGCCGAGACAGCCCGGTGAAAGCCGCATGTAAGCCCGTGCTGGTCCACCGAGCCGGCGTAGAAATTGCCGATCGTAAACACGAAGCCGGCAAGAAGTGTCGTCCCTACCTCTCGGAGTCATTGAATGGCAGAAAAGTCCGCTCGCAACTGGCGACGCCACCTCGCGTTGGTTGCCGCCCTCGTGGTCGGGTCGCTGGGCCTACACGTATCGTCGGCGCAGGCGAGAGAGGCGGTGTCACTACTCGATTGCCCGACCATCCCACCCGTCCACGACCCGGCCGTCATCAAGACCGTCCACCGGCTCGCCCGTGTCCGTGCCGTGTCCGACAAGGTGATGTTGGCCGCCTTCGAGACCGGCTGGGTCGAGTCGCACATGAACAACCTGCCGTGTGGCGACCTCGACTCAGTCGGCGTGTTTCAGCAGCGCCCGAGCCAGGGCTGGGGCACGCGGGAGCAAATCATGAACGTCGAGTACGCCACCACGAAGTTCCTGGACGCGGCTATCGCCGTCGAGCGCAGGTCTCCCGGACTCAGCGCGCCGCAGGTGGCGCAGGAAGTGCAGCGGTCGTGCTGCCCGGAAAAGTACGGCCAGGCGGAGGGCATCGCACGGAACCTGATCGCGCTGGCGATCCGGGCCAACGCGGAGCGCATCTCCGATTGGAGTGGTGACGGGCATGCGGATTTGTTGGCGGTGGATCCTGGCGGGGCGCTCTGGTACTACCCGAACAATCAGCTGCGGTTGAGCGGGCGGGAGTTGCTGGGTGAGGGTTGGGCATCGTTCCTGCATGTGAAGGCCGCGGACTGGAGTGGTGACGGTTTCGCCGACGTGATCGCCGTCGATCCAGCTGGCGACCTGTGGTACTACCCGCACCAAGGCACTGGTCTCGCCGGCCGGCAGCGGATCGGCGTGGGTTGGCAGGGGTTTCGGCACGTGATGGCGGCCGACTGGAGTGGTGACGGGCACGCGGACATCATCGGCGTGACCGCCAGCGGGGACCTGTTGTATTACCCGCACCAAGGCGATGGGCTGGCCGCGCCCGAGCGAATCGGCGAGGGCTGGGGAGGATTCCGGCACGTCATGGCGGCGGACTGGAGTGGTGACGGTTTCGCCGACGTGATCGCCGTCGATCCAGCTGGCGACCTGTGGTACTACCCGCACCAGGGCACTGGTCTCGCTGGCCGGGAGCGGATCGGTACCGGCTGGAACACCTTCCAGGTCGTCCGCGCGATGGACTTCTCGGGTGACGGCTTCGCGGACATTGTCGCTGTCGATGCCGCAGGCGATCTCTGGTACTACCCACACCAGGGCAACGGGCTCGACGCAGGCCAGCACATCGGCGCCGGCTGGGGCGGCTTCACACACATCCTGTAGTCGGCTGGGTGGCCCGGGGGGCATCTCACCCCCGGGCTCCCGCAGCGGGCTCGAGGCAACTCGTGTAGCCAGCCGGCGCCGTCGTCGATCGCGCCGGACGGCGAGTCTGGCCGGCCAGCAGATCAGCGGTACGACAAGCCCGAGCAGCAGGATGGCCACAAGCAGCACGCCGTCGGCGGCACCGGCGGGTATCAGACAGTTCGGCGGCCGGTCCTCGTCGCGGCGGCGTCCGGTGCGGACGACGCCACAGATCGCGGTCCCACTCGTCCTGACTGTGCCCTAACGGCAATCCCAGCGACGTTGGCTCCTGCGCCGCCTGGTCACCCCGTCCCGGAACAGCCGAGCACCTATGAGCACCCAGCCCGACCGCAAACACGAGAATGGCTCCGACTCCGAGGCGAAGCCCCAGGCCAGAGCCGTGATCATCGGTGGGCCGCCTGGGACTCGAACCCAGAACCCGCGGATTAAAAGTCCCTGGCAGCCCATCCAATCCACCAGGATGGGCTCTACTGCAGGTTCCGTCCGATCGCAGCCTTCCCAGACCGACCGAGTCCCGCCGCGTCCGCGCAGGTCCACGGCCTGGGACCCAAGGAATCCAGCGCAGCCGATAGAGGAGGCGCCTTGTGGGAGGTCAGGGATCCGGTTGTGTCCCGGTGTCTCCGCGTCAGTTCCCCGACGTTCGAGCACCCACAGAGCACCCCGGGAGCGCCCAACGGCTTCCCCTGCGCGGCCGATCGCATCGCTAACGGCAAAAGGCCACCGCTGCAGCCGGACGGAGGCGCCGCTCGGCCAGGGCGATTTCGCTACGCAGGTCCGCGACTCTGCCGATGATCCGGCCGAACAGCGGGTCCTGGGCGGCCTTCTGCATCTGGGTTCGCGCGGTGTCTCCCCCTTTGAGTAGGCGGTAGCGGTCGGCGAGATGCCAGTCGAGGCCGAAGAGGTAGGCGAGGTTCGTGGTCGCGTCGGCGTCCGACCGCCGTCCGTGACTACGCACCGCGGTGTTGTAGCCGTTGGAGTTGGTGCGACGAATCAGAAAGGACACCAGATTCCGGCCGCTGATGCCGGCGTGCTCGTCGGGCAGGCTGAAGAGGTCGCGTTCGATGAGGCGCTGCCACTCCGCGAGCCGGAGGTGACCGGTGTTCAGTTCGAGTTGGCCGCGGTCGGTGGCTGGCGGCAGCGGGTCGAGGTGTACCCAGCCAGGGCGTGATCCAGTGCGCTTTACCTGCAGCGGTGTGGTGAGCTGAGACCAGTCGAGTGACAGGGTGAACTCGATGCCGCGCAATTCTGGACGTACAGCAGGAGTGGATGCGTCCGCTCGTTCCCCGAGGAGGAAGTGCCGTAGTTCGATCATGCTGGACTTGCCGGCACCGTTGCGGCTGTCGGTCTCCCGTGACCCGGGGGTGATGTCGGCGACGAAAACGGAGCCGACACGGCCGCCTCAGCGGGGGCGGAGTATTGGCCGCGCCAGCCGCAGAAACACCAGAGGAAATCTGGAGCTGTATCCCGACGATGTGGCAGCGAGCGTGGGCCGCCTGCGGTGCCCACTTCCACTCACTCTTGGCTACCCTGAGCGCAGGTCGAGCTCGGCCATGCGGGCAGCGGCTCCCGAGGCACCCCACCAGTCAGTTCCGGGAATCGGATATGGAGTCGGCGGAGTCAATAACCTGCAGTTCATTCGAGTGCACGTATTGGACGCTCAAGTGATCCCGGGCAGCCGAGGCAACGTAACCGTCTATGAATCGGGCGATGCCTTCGAAGTCCGACTGCACAACCCTCATCCCGTCGTGGTCGAACTGCCTCCAAGTCCCGTCCGATGCGCCGTCCAGGTGGACTCGGCGCAGTGTGGGTGTCCGGACTGGTAACCAGTGTTCTCTATGCCCCCTGTTCAGCAGCACCAACTCCTGCAAGGCGGTCATGTGCCCGATCTCCTTGAGATCGTCGACGCCCTCCAAGACCAGTAACCGGCAGGCGGTCATGTGCCGGAGCACATGACCGCTGGCGCCCCGTCCGTGCAACCACAATACCTGCAGGTGCGCGCCCCATCGACGCAACTCGCTCAGATCGGAGGTCTCGGTCAGGTTGCCCACCATCAGCATTATTGGTGGGTTGATCAAACGAAACGAATTTTCTGAAACGAGTTCCGGGCTGTCAAGATAGATACTATGGAGCGGGCCAGGAATGTTACTACTGGTAATCAGCTCGCGCAACCATGAATCGACTGGAGACGGACGGAATCCGACCATCCCATCGCGGGACCATTCCTCTATTATGCGATCCGGTCCGACTCCGTAGCTGCGCAGGCGCATGCGAATATAGCCTAAACCGAAGACCACACGTGCTGCCCGTGAATTGAGGAGGCTCCAGGCGGCAGCCGACGACACGTCGGGGACGGATATGCTCTCCACATTGGCTGCGACGGACAGCGCTTCAAGTACAGTTGGTTCCGACACAGCAGGGGTGGGAATCTGCAGTGCGCACCGTTTGGAAACGTGTCGCAGCGCCGCGAGCACCTGCTGCACATTGCTGGCCATTACAGGCATCCGATCAGCCGCGAGGGGTCGGACAATGCGGATCGCGTACTCGTCCGCGCCGAAGAACCGCCAGGCATCCATTAGTGCGCGTCTGACGGTCCACCGGGGATCGGCCAGGTGACGCTCCAGAAGTGCGATCCCGGCCGGATCCCCGATCTCACCCACGGTACGGATGATCGCCGTGACCTCCTTGACCGTGCGCCCGGGGAACTCGGCGAGCAGGTCGAGCACGAACGCTCCGGCTGTCGCCAGCGAGCGGGCCGCCGCGACGTTGTTGGGGGGAAGCAAACGCGTAGCCGCCGCTTTGACCCGCTGCCGCATCTCGGGCGTGAGTTCACGTACGGTCTCCAGGCACGAGACGGCCAGCAGGTGGAACACCTCCCGGCGGTGAGGCTCCCGGTCCCCTCGGTCCAGCAACGCGGAGACGAGCTCACCAGCCTGCTTTGGGGTGGCATGGCCGGCTGCCATGACGATGGTCTCCCGCCATTCAGCCTCGTCCGCGTTACGCGGAAGCAGCCCAACGTCGTCAGCATCGACGGCGGCCTTGCCAGCCAGATACTCCTGGAACGTGCGATGCACGAAATTCGTGTGCTCGTGCACCGGCTCCCGGATCAGTCCGCTGCGCTCCAGCAGATGCCGGTAGACCTCTTCCGCAGTCGCCTCGATCGCCGGCAGGTTGGGCAGCCTCGTGCCGATACGCTCGACCACTCGCGACGTGGGCGCCTCCGACCAACCGTTGCGGATCAACCAGTAGGCGACGTCCTGGAGCAGCAGGGTCTTCGCCGTACGGGTGAGCCCACGCACCGCGTCCAACCCGCGCTCGATGTCCCGCCGCTCGAGCAGCATATGCAGCGACACCTCGTAGAGCTCCATCCGACTGGACGGAAGGTGTGCATGCCGGTCCCTGTGCAGGGCGCACAGGAGCGCACAGAGTAGTGGATATCCGGCCAGCCGTCGCAGATGGTTACGCGATTCCAGCTTCAGCAGCAGACTCTGCTCGTAGCCGTCCAGGTCCTGCCGGGTGGAGGCGTCGCGGCTCTGTTCCCGCATGGCGCTGTGCCACCGCTTTACGAACTCGTTGATGTCTGCGCGGGCCATGGGTTCCAGTTCGCATACCTCGAAGTCCTCACCGTCGAGCCAGTCGGCCGGCGCGGCGGACGGACGCGAGGTGACCACGTACCGGGCCTCGTGGAAGAGGTCGACCAGGCCACGCAGCCAGTGCCGCACCTCCTCGCGACGCGTCGCACTGAGTTCGTCCAGCCCGTCAACGAGCACTACCGCCTGCCCGGACCGGAGCTTGGCGTGCACCCAACCAGGCGGCATCTCGGCGGACACGTGCCGCCCCAGTTCGGCAACAAATTCCTCCGGCCCGGGCAACGGTCCGTTGGCGTGCCGGCGCAACGCGATAAAGAACGGCACCGTGTCGTTCCAGCCCGACAGGGCGGACTCGAACGTCGAGCGTGCGCTATGAACCGCTATCCACTGCAACAACGTCGTCTTGCCCAGCCCCGCCTCTCCCCGTACGAAGATCCGCCGATGCCGGCTCAGTACGTCCGGCACCCGTAGGCCCGTCTCACCGAGCCCCTCGTCGCTCTCGCTGTCCCCGGAGACGGTCAGGCTGAGGTATGCGACCGAGAGCGGGTAGCGGCGGCTCGCTTCTGACAGCGTCGCGCCGAAAAACTCAATCTCGTCGAGCCGGTTCGCGACGAGCTGCCGGTAGTCACGTTCGAAATCGCCCTCACCACGCCGTTTCGGGAGCCGGTCAAGCGCCTCCCGCACCAGGTCGAGCAGTTGAGCGTCGCGTCGCAGCAACTCGCCCATCCCGGCGATCCCGGTTTGAGGAAGTACGGTACGGAACTGGATGATGTACGTGCACGACTCCCGGAGCACCAGGTCGTACAGGCTTCCTGCCTCGGCCGATAAGCCGGCCCGGTGTTTCGCGTCGGGCACCGCCCGTCTGACGTACCGATCGAGCTGCCCCGCGTCCAGGTCCATCGCGAAAAGATCGTCGTCGGTAAGCGCTACCCGGTCGAGGGTGTCAGTGACGGCCGCCACCGCGGCGAGTCGCTCGTTCTCCGGAAGCCCCCGGTATTCCCCGAGAATCAGTGGCTCCAGCCGCTCCGCCACCACCTCGGCGCTCTCGTCGACCATCCGCGTGAACCGGCGGCGCTCCCTGTAGCCGGTCAGGCGCTGGCCAGCGATGTCCACGGCTACACCGATCATGTCGGCGGCGATCTTGTTGCTACCGAGCCAGATGCCGACCGCTCCCTTGACGACGGCTCCGCCCAACGCGATGGTGATGGCCTCGACACTCATTCGGACCATCGTGCTGCACGCGGGCAACCGTGTCATCTCCCAATGCCATGACACTGCCGGGCGGCGACATCTCTTATCGGTGAAGTGACCTCTTGAGGCCGAACTCCTCCTGACCTGGCATCCTCCTGACGAGAAGGAAGCCGCGCTGGGGTCTCTCTCGTGAACGGCCCTGATATACAGTCCCGGCACCGGCGGCGCCGATGCCGCCGGACGCGCCGGTGACCACCGCAACGGGGGCGCGATCCATCGCTTCCGGTCGTTTAGTCAGCAGCGTGGGGGCGGGATCCCTCGGCCACTGGGCGTTCTCACGAGCGGTGAGACCGAGCAGGATCTCGACGTAGCAGCCTCAGGAGTTCCACGTTCGCGGCTTCCACCCCTTCTGGGTGAGTCCGATGGCGTCTAGGACCACCTTCTGCCGCCCGAGCGGAAAGTTGATGGTGTCGATCTCGAAGTCGACACCTTCGACGGGCAGGTCGGGCGAGGTGAGCGTGTCGATGACGTCGTCGAGCGAGCGAGGCTTGCCGTGGCTGGCCATGTACCGGAAGGACGTCGCGTAGATATCGTCGAAGGGCAGTGGCCGCAGACAGAGCTGCTGAGGCGTGGCCACGGCCCACGTCCAGGTGATTTCGGAGAACGCGGGCCAGCCCTTGGGCATCTCCACGACGGCACTGCCGGATGTCAGCTCCGTGCGGAGGCGGTTGACTTGGGTGGCGGCTGAACTAACCCAGTCCTCGATCTTGATGACTTCGGGAAGCGAGATGGCGTCGATGGGCCACTTGATCTCGAGGCAGAGGCCTCGCCGCTGGCTCCGGTCCACCGCCACCACGTCAAGGTCGCCAGCCGTTTGGCGGTCTTGACGCCGGGCTCGTATCCGGTCGGCCACAAGGACTCCAGGTATCTGACCGAGCCAGTCCTTCCACTTCACTGCCCGGTTTCCCTGCCGTTGACCGACGGGCCCGTACCGGCCGGGGTCGTAGGCGGAACTGCGCAGGATGATCGCGTCGATGACCCGAGGCGTGATGAGCGGCGGGCACACGATGATGGTGTCCTCGAGCTTTGCCAGCGGTGATACACGGCAGGAGCGGCCGGTAGTGTAGGTGAGGCGTTCGATGGTGGCGTCGATGCATGCCGTCGGAACCGTTGGAAGCAGCTCGGCCGTCATCTCGAGCAGCGTGGTCCGACGGAGGTTCGCCAGGGTCGTTTCGGTGCGCTTGAGCATGCGCGCCGCCGCCTCGCACAGTGAGGCGAATCCCATGACGACCGACAGCACATCAGCAACTTGGCCCACGGTCAGGCCGCCATCGAGCTGGAAGGAGTCGGGGAGGTTTCCCTCCGGCAGCGCGTGGCGGTAGGCGTCCACAGCCGTTTTCGCGCGCTGCGCCGCCGCGCGGAGGACATCCGCCGGGGGGAGTTCTCGGGATGCTCTTGGCCGGCTCCCGATCCACGCCCGTTCGACCGACGTGATTCCGGGAAGGTTGGCAGGGGCGGTGGCGTGTTCGAGGAAGGCGTCGGCCGCCTCGACTGCGGGATTCCAGCGGTGTCGGATTCGGAAGGCGTCGCCACGACGGCGAATCTCGTAACCACCGGCCCTGACGGTGCCGTGGAGGTTGTCGAGGCGGGTCGCTTCCAGGGCGGCGAGGCAGATGTCTGCGGCCTCTACGTCTTTACAGGGCCCTTCTCCCACGGGAATCTCGTGGTGCCACGTGATGATCTGGGCGAGGACGGACTCCCATGGCACATCGCTACCACGCCCTTGAGCAATCTCCATTGCACGGAGGCGAGTCGCATGCTGGAGCAGCGTGAGCAGCCGCTCCGGCGCGGACCGCCAGCCGGGAAGATCGCGTGCCGCCTGTCGGCGGCTGTCGATGAGGCTCTGGAGCTCGTCGTCGGGTCTCACGTCGTCATCCCGAGTCTCCCCGTCCTCTCACTCCTGTCGATTTGGCCCTGTCGATTGTTCAGCATTGGCCTGGCCGTGGCGACCCCTCCAACGCCAGCGCTGCGGCTTCCCGAGCCACAGTCCGCTGCGCCATCGGGGCGCGCCGGCCGAGCTTGAGGTCAGAGTCGGCAGAGGTTGTCACCATCGCCGAGCCAGGTTGTCGGTGCCGACTGGTGAACTTGGCGGGCGACCGAATCCATCAGGAGGAACGAGTGCCCTATCAGCCCGCCGAAGCGTGGAGGCACCAGCCTTCGTACCTGCAACCGGCGGTGCGGGTCCCCGATGTCGGTGAGGACCCTGCGCCTTGAACGTCGAGCGGTTGACTGGATCATGTCAGGCGGGCGGTGGCCGAAGGGGTTCCCGTGCTCTCTACAACGCCGCAAAGTCGTACGGAGGTCCCGGGCCTGTTCATGCGCTTGCTTCTCGTTCCGGTGCCTTCTGGGTGCGCACGCCAGGAGGGGTCGTCCTTGCCGGACTGGCACGATACGGCCTGCACCGGCCCAGGTCTGCCGGAATCAGCAGCCTCGGACGCCCCGACCGCAACGCCTGGAGTGAGCGTGCCGAGCTTGGCCAGAGGGCCAACGCGGTTGGTCGCGGTCACGGCTGCGGGGAGAGAGGTCCGACCAGCATCGCCGCCGCCAACCCGATACCTCGTCCCGCGACAGCGAACAGCCACTCGCCGATGGTTGCCTGATGGCATCGCCGAGCCTTGGCTCCAGCCAGATCCCCGGGCGAGCCAAGGGACGTATGAGCGTGGTCCTCGACGGACGCTCTCGCCGAACCGGTGAACATTATGATCTCTCGGTCGTTTACGATTGGCCGTCCCAGAGCCGACCAGCGGTTCGGACCTGGGGCGCAGGACCGAGGACAGCGATATCTGGGGAGCACGACGTGTGAGCAGCAGGTTGTCCTGATGTCCACTGCGGCGGAAATCTTGCTTTCACGAGCGTGTCTGTGTTCTCCTGGTCCTGGTTGATGTCACGCGTACGAAGGGTTGTGCTGTGAAAAAGGGGCACTACGGCGTACCTCTTCAACGCAGTGACTACCTCAAGCTGGATCCGAACGAGAACAGCTGCACCCTGGAGGGTTTCCAGGACTGGCTGGAAGGCTTCGGCAAGGGCAAGAGGCTGGCTGTGGACCTCTTTTCCGGCGCCGGCGGCCTCAGCTCCGGCATCGAGCGGGCGGGATGGACCACAGCAGCAGCGGTAGACTTCGACGAGCGTGCGCTGGAAACCCACCGGGCGAACTTCCCGGGCCTCAGCCTGAAGATGGATCTCGGTGACCCCGCCGAGCGCGACAGACTTGAAGGTATCCTCAGGCCCGCCAAGATCGATCTCGTCGCAGGAGGACCCCCCTGCCAGCCGTTCAGCAGGGCGGGGCGCAACAAGATCCGCGACCTCGTCAAGAACCATGGCCGCGACCCGGAGGACCGCAGGAAGGAGCTGTGGAGCGCGTACCTTGACATGGTCAAGCGGATCAGCCCGCGCGCGGTCCTCATGGAGAACGTTCCCGACATGGGGCTCCACGACGACTTCTTCGTGATCCGGACGATCGAGGAGGAGTTGGAGGAGCTCGGCTACGCAACGCAGGTACGGCTCGTTGACGCGTGGCATTACGGCGTTCCTCAGCATCGGAAACGTCTCATCCTTTTGGCGAGGAGGGATGTCGACGACTTCACGTGGCGGAAGCCCGACTCTGTGCGCACCACCCTGCGCGAGGCCATCGGCGACCTGCCCGAGCTGGAGGTCGTTCCGACGGAACGGGTCGGAGGTCGGGAGCTGAAGTACCGGAAGCCTCGCGACCTGTCCGCTTTCGCCGCGAAAATGCGGGAACAGGCGCCTCAAGGGGTGGTCTGGGACCATATGACCCGGAGAGTCCGGGTCGACGACCACCGGATCTTCGAGGTCATGGAGCCCGACACCAAGTACTCGGATCTCCAGGAGAAGCTAGCCGAGGACGAGAGGGAGTACCAGCGCTACAGCGCGGAGAAGTACACGGACAAGTACAAGAAGCTGGCCTGGGACAAGCTCAGTCGTACGATCACCGCCCATATCGCCAAGGACGGCTACTGGTACATCCACCCGCAGC
This sequence comes from Micromonospora sp. NPDC049559, assembly GCF_040676675.1. Lineage (NCBI taxonomy): Bacteria > Bacillati > Actinomycetota > Actinomycetes > Micromonosporales > Micromonosporaceae > Micromonospora > Micromonospora sp. NPDC049559. The sequence continues at coordinate 158,370 of NZ_JBFAPK010000001.1, forward strand.
AGCTTCGGACGCTCACCGTGCGGGAGGCGGCACGTGTTCAGACGTTCCCGGACCACTTCCGGTTTGCCGGTACCCGGAGTGACGCCTTCCACCAAATCGGGAACGCCGTCCCTCCGCTGCTGGGCGAGGCCGCAGCGGAGGTGCTGAAGCCTGTTGGCGACGCCACTGCCATGCCTGCCGGGCTCCGGCCCCATTGGCGTCAGGTCAGGAGTGGTCTCACGGACTGGGCGAGGCAGAGGTTGGTCGGCGGCGACTGGTATCAGTTTCCCGGCGAGAAGCCCGTACCGCTTCATGCCGCCGTGGTGGCCATGGTCTCCGGCGCGAAGGCCAAGCCAGCCGTGATGGCGGAGTTCATGACGAACGTCAGGTCGTCGAAGACGCTCACCGCAGCTCTGTTCAGGAGGCTCGTCGACGCGGCGCCCTCGGCGTCGGTCCGGGCCCGCGTGGACCGCTTGGCTCCGCTGGTGGACAGGTCCTATGACTGGCAGTGGAAAAAGCGGTTCGACGTACCCGCCAAGCTGGCCATGAAGCCAGCCGAGGCGGCTCTCTACCGGCTGCTGATCGGAGAGGATCTCATGCTGGTGGGCCAGAGCACGTTGAGGGTCGCGGCTCGGGTGAACGGTATCGAGCCGGATCACGCCAACCGCCTCAGCGAGGGCCGCGTCAACCTGGTGAAGCTCGTGGGCGCGGGCGAGGACGCACCTCTACGCATGGCCGCGATACGGTTGATCGGTATGGACCTCTGCAGGGAAGATCAACCCGTGTGTTCGGAGTGTCCACTCATCGCTCACTGTGCCAGCCGGAAGAAACTGCCCGGAGACCTGCTGACTCTGACCTTCGGTCAGGAGTAGCCGGTCGGCGCGTCACTCCGCGCCGTTCGAGTCCGCGGTCTTGGCGATTCGCTGTGCGGCTCCCTCAACATCACGTCGGATCTCGCACTCCCAGATCCGAAGCACGGTCCATCCAGCAGCCGTTGCTTGCTCGGTGTTGCGCGTGTCCCGTTCCCTGTTGGTTTTGATCTTCTCTCGCCAGAGTGCCGCGTTGGGGCCTCGGAACTGCCTGGGGGTGTGGTCGGGGCAGCCGTGCCAGAAGCATCCGTCGACGAAGACCGCGACGTGGTACTTGGGAAGTACAAAGTCCGCCGTGCATCGCGGCGTCACTCTCCGTTGAAGGCGGAACCTGAGACCGAGCCGGTGCACCGCGGTCCTGAGGGCGATCTCGGGCTTGGTATCCCTTACCCGCCGACCACGAAGGTGTTCCCCTTCCGCAGTGGTTACCCACCGTCGCCCTAGCGTCCCGCCACCTCCGGCCATGATCACACCCCCGGCCCGTGAACGTCATCCGAGTGCGAGAGTGCCACACTCTTCCCGCGGTTCGAAACCCACCCGAACCCGTCACCTGATACGGAAGCGAGGACGGCCTGGCAAGTTGGTGGGGCCCGTGACGAGCACGCCCAACGCGCGGCCTACATGCCGGGGTTGAATCCCAACCGTAGCGCCTCGCTACGAGCATGCAGGGCCTGAACGGCATGCGTCTCGGGAACCTCTTCTTCCAACTCGAGTCGCCTCCCCACAAACTGGGCCAACTGTCGCTGCCAGGGTTCGAGGTTGCGAGTCTCCTTGGCCCAACGCTCGATCGCGTACCACTCGTCGACCGAGATGAGAGCTACCTCTTCACCCCCTCCCTCTTCGCCACCGGCACCGCCAGCGAGCGCCGCATCGTCAAGGGCGTGGTCCAACAACTCCACCGCCAGATCTCGGGGAGTCTTCCAGGGCACCCTGGACACGGCGTCCCAGCACGCCGCCTTCTTGGCCCACTCGCCGACGTGGTTTCCCTCGTCCGGCTTGAGGACCGCCTTCATGACGCGGGGGCACAGGTCGTGGAGCGCAGCCTCCAGCGCGGGTGAGATGCCCTGTTCTCGCCAAATTCGATCGAGGTCGACGCGGCGGTCGGTCGCGAGCGAGAGGCGAGCGACGGTATACGTGGTCACCAGGCTCTTGTGGCTACCTGCCCGGTGGATGCCGGCAATTCGGTCCACCGCTTTGAAAAGGATGGCCATGGCGATCACTCTCTGGCAGTACTGGATGTCGACGCGTGGCGGCAGCTTGTCCACGTTGAGCATGAACTCGACAAAGTTTTTTTGTGCCCCTCGGCTCACGTGGTAGGGCAGTTGGTTCCACGAGTGGACGAACTTCGCGAGGTCCGCCTTGGTGAACTTCTGCTTTGTGGGGTTTAGCTTCTTGAACTGCCGTTGCCGTGCTGGGGTGCGGGCCTTGGCCAGTTCGTCCGTGTACTGGCCTCGCGCACGCTCGTAGAACCAGTGGGTCTCCTGGCCGCTGCCGTCGACCGCTGGGGCCCACAGGGATCGGGTGATCCGCTGCATGTCCACGTGGTAGTCGTGGTTGGAGCTGAAGTCGACCTGGGTCACCCGGTTCTGCGTGTTGGAGTACTCCGAGATCTTCGGAACAATCTCCGCCAGTCGCTCGGGTGCTACCTCCGTCAGCTTCATCTGTACTCGGACGTGGGACAGGTCTGCCTTGTCGCGGCTCAGGGCGTGATGGAGCGAGGCCGTCGTCTGGCCGCCGTTCACGATCTGGAGGCCGTGCACCGCGGCGATGTGGCTCGGCTCGCCGTCCGGGCCCGTCACGAACTCGACCTGTGAAGCGGTCGCGGTGATGCCGTTGTTGTAGGCCAGGAACCGTCCCGGTGCGTTCAGCAGGGTCTCCCGGATGCCCCGGTTGACCGCACCGCGGGTCTGGAGGAAGGAGCGAACGTTGAGTTCGAGGAGCCGGGTACCGTATTCGGCGTACAGTTCGGCGAGCATCTGACCGGGTACGACTGCTAGGACCACTGAGTGGTCCTCCTCCGAACTCGGCGCGGAGACACACGGCAGTGGAGGCTTGAAGGGCACCACTATGGGCTCGCCGAGAGCGCCCGACGTTGCGTGGCGGTGCAGTCGCGCCAGGTCCCACACCTCGTGGGTCACCGGCAGGCCGTCGAACTCCGAAACTGGAACCTCGTTTGCGGTGCACGCCCTGTTGCTGAGCAGGAAGAGTCTGATCCTGCGCACCTCGGTAAGGGCCTTCTCGACCGCCTCGCACATGTCGTATACATCGAACGACTCGTCGATATGCTGCTGCAGCCCGTCCCGGCAGCGCTGCACGAATACCAGAAGCCGTCGGAAGGACGTCAGGGTCTGGGCCTTCGTGAGCTTGGTCTCCAGGGGTTCCAGCTGGAAGTCCGTGATGAACAGGTCCAGGGACTCACCTGAGTCGCCGATACCGTATCCGTGAACCTCATGGCCGTGCATCTTGTGGTAGGCGGTGAAGGTGTTGGACACGACGCCGGCCTGCTCCAGGTCCTCGAGAACACGGCGCGTGAACGCCTCGGGGGTGGTGGTCCCCTCAGCATCAGCGGTCGCTTGAGTGTCAGCAACGACGCTCCGCGCGAACTCGGTCAGGTCGAGTTCAGCCACGGGATCCTCCGATCAGCTCCTTCACCGCATCGGGTGTGGTGCGGTAGGCGTCAAGACCCGAGGTGCTCACGTGGTACGTGCAATTGCCGACGCCCTCTGGCAGATTCGACTCAACCAGTCTGGGGAAGCCCTCGCGTACATGCCAGAACCGCAACTCTCGAAGGGTGTACCGGGGTTCTTCGTAGAGGTCAGAACGCCCGGGTAGGTAGCCGACCTGAATGAGCAGTCCGTCGAACCTCGCCCGGGCGGCGGGGCTCGTGAGCCGCTGTCGAATACTGTCCACCCTTTTGTTTAGGCTCTCTCCCGATCCGCCGCGTCGCTCGTCGAGGCTGGCGAGCGCCAGGAACAGCGCAGGCGTACCAGTTCCGTCCAGCTGCCTCTCACTGGCGATCCGTACGCTCGTCGGCCGCCTCGCGACGCTGGCCTTGGTCTCGATGGCCAGCTCAGGCAGCTGGAAGTCCTGGTTGGTTCCCGTGGGACCGGTCCACGCTCCGACCGCGTCGGACTGGTTCAGGGAGGTCAGGAGAACATCCCCGAGCACCAGGAGTTCGCCGTAGAGTCCGCGCCGCGCCTCGGCGCTCAGCCCGTCCCTGCTCACCGCACGCAGCAGTTCCTGCCACCGCTCGAACCTGTTCACAGCGGCTGCCAGAGCCTCCGCCGCGGCACTCGCGGCCCTGGCGGTCTCGGCAACGTCGGTGACGAGCGGGTTGAACACCTCACGGAGTCCGTCCGCCGTCAGGATCACCTGCAGCTCGTACTCGGTCCGCGACACCGCGCTCAGGCTCATCTCGATTCCGGCCGCTGTGGGGAGACGACCCACCGACCGCACGATCGGGTCGACGGAACGCGCGTCCGCCCTGAACACCAGCATGCGCTGTCGGCCGGGGTGGGAAACGGAGAGGAAGATGTCGAGCGGGGCATCCGGATGCAGACGGAGGCTGGACCGTCCCGGGACACTCTGTGGGCTTTCCAGTTCCCGCCACTCGTTCTCGGTGACCGTCACGCCTCGTCCTCCTCGTCGAGGGTGTAGATGTCCTCCTGGAGCCAAACGGTGTTGGCGATGTACTCGGTCTTCGACTGGTACTCGGAGTGCGGGAAGCTCACCTGGAAACCGACAAGGACAAGAGGTGGTGTCGTCGGCTCCCCGTCGTCAGCCTGCGGCACCTTGATGGGGTAGATCAGTAGGAGTCCCTGGTCGGTCCGCCGCTGCCGTCGGATGTGCGGGCCAGCCGGCGTTTTCGGGACTGACGGTCTCTCCTTCTCCTCTGCGGCCCTTCTCGCCGCGTCGGATGCTGCAGCCTGCTGCGCTTCGTCGAGATCGATGAGCTCGTCTGGTGGGCTGAGCACTCGGCGAATCGTGTACCTGCCCTCGGTCCTGAAGCCGGGATTGAGGGGCTTGCGGGTCACGAGGCCGACGGTGTGCCCGGCGATGGGCAGTGAAGTGGCCTTCGGCGTCGTGTTACTGACCAGGCACACCGTCCAGTTGCCCAGCTCGCCCACCTTGGCGCACTGCTCCACGTACCTGGCAATGAGTCCCGGACGTACCCGCTGAGCCATGCGGTCGGGCTCGTAGGAGGTGAGGAACTCGGAAACCACGCCAGGGGGCACTCGTTGCCACCGCACATTACCCGCCGGGGGACCGGGTACAGACTCCGCGACAGCGTCCAGCCGACGAACAAGGGCTTCGAGGGCCTTGAAGTTCTTCTCAACGGCTTTGTCCGCAAAGTTGAAAATCACCGTCTCGGGCCCTTCCCCCGAGTAGCTGAGGAGGATCTTCGTGCCCTGCCGCATCTTGTTGGCCGCAGTCACGGTGAGTCCCAGCGAGGAGGACCGAACCTTCAGCCCGAACTCCCTCGGGGTGAGTCTGAGCGCCGCCATCTCCTCGACCTCCCTGCGAAGTTCGTCGGTCGCAGCCGTGACCTCCGCGTAGGCCGCCTGAAGCGCGGGCGTGGTGTACAGACGGCACATGTCCTCATAGCCGGGCCGGTACCCGAACCACCGACCCATCTGCAGGAGGGTGTCGTATGTCTTCGAAACACGCAGGTAGTAGCTGACGGTCAGGCCGTCCAGGGTGAGGCCACGGGAAAGCTTTTGTCCCCCGATGGCGATCACGGACAGGCCGTTCCGCCGGTTCTCGTAGTAGTCGAGCGCATCCTTGGACGCCCCGTTCACCGTCTTGACCTGGATCTTCCTGAGGGCAGGTAGGAGCTGCTCCGATACCTGCTCCCAGGTCAGGCGTTGGGCCTCGTCAGCCGGGAAACAGGCTGTGGTGGCAACAAAGTCCTGCTCCCAGAGAGCCCTGAGTTCGGCACGAAGCGCAGGGCCGTTCCCGTACCGGTCACGGAGCGTTTCCACGATGAGCCGTAGGTGGTCGTCGACCTGGTCGCGTACCAGGGTCTGCACGGCGGTGAACCGGGTGACATGTACCAGCATCGAGTTGTGGACCTTCGTCTGGCCCCGCGCCCGACGAGCCGCACAGGCGAGCACAAACGAGGAAATCGCGTCGCGAAGGGACTGCGGGAGTCTGTCGCCGGGGCTGTCACCGGACCTGTGCTTGGTGGGGAGCCAGGTGTCCGCGTCGTTCACGTGCCGTACGAGCGGCAGCGGCTCCACGTCGTCCTCGTCCTCGTCGTCGACCTGCAGGCCGAAGACCCGCTCAGGACCCAGGTAGTTCGATGGGGACGGAAGAGTGCGGATAAAGCTGTACGGGAAGAGGTCCTCCCCGACGGTGTCGTGGTCGGCGTCCGGGTCGATGTAGATGTTGGCAAAGGGAGTGGCCGTGTATCCGACGTACGCGGCCTTGTCGAAGCTCTTCATGAGCCTACGGATCGCGTCGTTGGTCTTGGTCGGGTCTGCCTCGGGGTCACGGGCCGTGTTGATCGAGGCGTTGTCGGCCTCGTCGTCGATGACGAACAGGGGGAGGTCCTTCACGACCTTGTCGCCGTGTTCGCCTTCGGTCCCGTGGACGTCCGTCACCCACTTGCGCAGGTACTCGAGAATCTTGTAGTGCTTCTTGACGACGAGGACGACGGGGAAGCTGCCGAGGGGGAAGTTGATGGCCTTGGCCGTCGCGAGGCCGAAGTCGCCCTTTTCCGCGCTGCTTGTCGGGGACGCGATGTCGAGCTTTTTCGCGAGGGGCATGGCACCCGCGCCGATCGCACGTGAGCGGCCCTCCTCGTTGGACCTGCTCTGGTGCTGGGTGTCGAAGCCCAGAAGTCCCTCGTCGATCCGCAGCTGTGTCTGGCTCCGGAGATCGTTATGGATGCCGGCAAGGACCACGATGAACCGGTATCCCGCGTCCACAGCCTTTGCGGCAAGCCCGATGTACTGGCCGGTCTTGCCCGACTGCACCTGGCCGATTACCAGACCCTGCCGACGCCAGGGGCCAGGCCGGCGCGGATCCTCGATCTGGCTGAGCACCTCGTCGGAACTCTGGTCCAGCCGCCTCACGACCCATGGTGGAAGGTTTACGACGTCCTCGAGGTACCGCCGGTAACGCTCCCAGAAGTCCCAGGCTCGGTCGTTCTTCGCCTCGGGCAGCCAGGGTTCGTGCCCCTTGGGATCGACAAGCGCCATGGACCGCTCCTGGAAGACGGCGGTCATGGCCTCTATCTCCTTGGCCAACTGGTCCCGGTCAAGGTCCTCCCCCTGCGCGGCGAGCATTCCAAAAATCGCGTTGACCGCGGTCTGTACCTCCTCCGGCTTCGGCTGGCGATCCTGAGGCAGGAATCCGAGAACCAGGCGCGTGGCCTTGGCCATGGGCTCGTCGGCAGGGGCACTCACGTGGCAACCTCCAGCGGGACGTAGAGAGCAGGGACGGCCGCCGACAACGAGTCAGGGCTCATCTATTCCAGAAACCCTGCAGTTGGTTGAAAGGGGGCATAGTGCGCAACCTCTCGCGCGCGGCGGCGGGCGAGCGTCCGCCCGAAACAAGCGACTCGTAGATACGCTGCGCGACCTCGGTCGCCGCCTCGCCAGCGGGCCCTGGTCCGCCGAACGGTTCCGGGTCGTCGCTGGTGTCCGTCTCGTGCATCACGCGCAGGGCAGCGACGGGCACCGTCTCCTCCAGCAGTCGAACCAACGCGCGTACATCCGCCGTGTTGCTGCCGCCAGGCCTCAGCGCGGCCTGAACCAGTGGATGGCTGCGGTTGATCCGACAGGTGACCCTGCCGTCAGTTCGGCGCACGTTCCAAGCGTACGAAAGAGGATCACCATGAGTACGCGCAGCGACCTGTCCACGGTGCCGCAACACGTCCGCCGCCGACGCCCGGGCCTGCCTCGCGATCCGATTGAGATGCTGCCGTAGGCCGACGGGCGGAACGACGCTGGACTTCCTCACGTCGACGCTCCACTCGGCGTCTGTCTCCGCCGGGATGTCGATGGCGATACGCGCCAGGTTGTACTTCTCCTCGCGGCGCATGCCCCTGTGCCCCAGCCAGTCGCCGGCCAGAATCAGGCGATTGCGGCGGTAGACGTAGAAACCCTGCTGGTCGAGCCACCCCTGGGGCCCCGCAGCCGCCTCATACTCCTCCGGCGTGAGCCGGTGGGCGCTGGGGAGGATGAAAGCCTCGACCCGTACGGAATTGCCCCCGAGGGGCAGGTTCTCAGTGGGGAGCCGCTGTACCGAGGGGTGGTTGCTCATGAACGGATCCCAGGGTTCCACCGCGCTCCCGGACACCCGCAGGTTCCGGCGATGGCTCCCAGTGAGGAAGCGGGCAAAGACCATTGCGAGATGCGACTCCGTACGGGCTGCCTCGGCATAGAACTGCCTCTGAGTGCGCTCGTCGTCCTCGCTCACGTCACCGCCGTGGTAGCCGTTGAGCCGACGCCAGAGCACGATCGTGCCGTGGTCAGTGCCACTCCGAAGTCTGTCCAGCACGGTGGTGGTATCGACGTCAGCCCCGTGGAGCAGTCGCCACTCGCCAGTCTCCTCGACGACGTCGAGATCCCAGGTCCGTACGTGCCAGTCACCGGCCGTGGCGGTGGCCACGGAGAGCTGCCGCGACTGCGAGAACGAGGCCGACTTCAGGCCCACTCCGAAACGACCCAGGTCGGTGGAGGCGCGTGACGTCGCAGGCCCACGGGCCGCCACGGTCATGGCCGTTACGAGCTCCTGGATGCTCATACCCCTGCCATCGTCGACGACCGCGATCCACGAGTCCCGCCCCGCCCAGGTGAACTCGACGTCGATGTTACGGGCCTCCGCCGACACGCTGTTGTCTATGAGATCCGCGACAGCCGCCGGCAGCGAGTACCCCAGGGAGCTGAGCGAAGCAACCATGCCCGCGGGCTCGGGGGCCACGATGTCGTACGTCATGGACCGTAACAGCCTGCTTCCCTGACAGGACCCCTGCTTGGTGTACGGCTTTCCCGGATCGAGCGGACCATGCAAGGGGACACCGCAAGGGTCGGGGGATGCCTCAGCGTCGTCGGCCTACGCACGCGACACTCCGCTCACGGACCGATGGTAATGGAGACACGGGCGCCTGGCGGTCTCCAAATTGAGGCACTGTCCATCTCGGAAGGTAATTTGAGAGCCTACGTCCGCTTCGATTTGGGCCGGCTTCGCGCGGCTGCGTGCATCGCCCGCCGCGCACCCGGACATCCTCGCCGCAGCCGGTTTCGGCCCCAGGTTCGCCGCCCAGCTCTCCACCGTGAGCACGGGCTACGCAAGCCGAACCCGGAACTGGCACGGCGGGTGGCTGCCGCTGTTGACGTGCAGATCGAGGAGTGCTGGTTCGTTGGAAACACCATCACCGAGACATCCTGTGCGCCCCCCGCGCTGGCACCGGCGCCGCTATCCTGATGCGCTCGACACGCACCGGCCGGGAACAGGCCGTGCCGGACGTCGTCATTGAGGACGGGTATGGGGTGCGCGATCTCCTGGGCCGGGTCGAAGGGTCTTGATCGTTCACTGGCCGATATACCGACCGCCTCCGAGCGAGCCAACGCTGGCAAGGCGGACGCCGGTCGTGGTGTAGCCCAACCGGATCGCGGCTACGAGATAGGCCAGTTCAGCAACGAATCGGGTCGCCGCCGTGGTCGGCGCGACGTACACGGCGCGGCTGGTGTGGCTCGGGCCGGTCGCTGAGGGCGTGTGGCGGCATCGACCTGCCGGCACGCTTCACCTTCATGTGCTGGGGAGCCGGCGGGTGAGCATGGCCGAGGTCCCCGCCGGGCTGCGCGCGGTCCTGGACGGCATCGCCCAGACACGGGTACGCCCGGCGGCTGGCGTCGAGGCGGCCATCCGGGCCCGCGACCGGCTCGCCGCAGTGACCGTGTCCAGCCGACACCCGCTGGTCGAACAGGCGATGCAGCACTTCACGGCCGCGATCGAGCGCCTGCGCGAGGCCGACCGGGACGCGGCCCTGGCAGCGGCGGCCCTTGTGGCGTATGGCCGCACCGTCGGCATCAGCCTCCCGAGGTCCTGTCATGCTCCCGCAGCCGCATGAACACCGGGGTGAAGTCTGCGTCGGTCGACAGGACGACGAAGTCGTCGAACCGGGTTGGGTGCGTGAGGGTGTCGAGGATGTCGAGCACCATGTGGATGTCGGCACTGTTCTTGCCCATGCTTGTCAGCGACGGGCAGTCCACGACCCGGAAGCCGGCCCGCGTGAAGTATGAACGGAACTTGCCGGAGTGACTCGGCTCCAGGTAGCAGATCCGGCGGAGCAGCATCCGCGGAGTTTCTTCGTCGTCGACCCGGAATGGGCCGAGATCCTGCTCCATCCACCGCACCCAGCGGCTCGGGTCAGTGGCGAACGCCGCAGCCGCGTCGGGGCTCGAGTTGCGCAAACCGATGTACACATTCTCGAAGTCGACGAATAGCGCCGCACGGCGATATACGAACCGAGCTGGGCTTCGGTCACGCCCTTACCTCCGGAGATGCGGACTTTCGACCATAGACGACGTAGGACGGCCCGGCGTCGACCGTTCGACCCCAAATTCCGTGCCGCCATGACAAGTACCAGCGAGGAGCTGGCTGGCGCCCCTGCTGACGACGGGTGGGCAGCCCTTGGGTTATGCCGGTCTTGTCGCGCCACGCCGACGCGGGACGGCCGATGCGGTTGCTTCGGCTGCGGCGTGGGACAGCTCGGGGAGGACGTCGCCGTAGAACTTGGAGGTGAAGTGAGGGCTGGCGTGGCGGAGCCGCTTGGAAATGACCTTCATCTGGACGCCGGCGGCGAGGCCGATAGTCGCGGCACCGTGGCGAAGGTCGTGGAGCCGGATGGGTGGTAGGTCGGCCTGGGTGGCGAGGTGGTGAAAGTGGTCGGTGACATCGGCCGGGTGGAGTTGGCCGCCGGTCGGAGTGATGAACACCAGCCCGGTCTTGGTCCAGGCGGCGCCGGCGGCGAGTCGTTCGCGGTGTTGGCGGGCGCGGTGGGCACGCAGGACGGCGACGGTCTCGGCGTCCAAGGCGACGGCCGCCTCACTGTCGGCAGTCTTCGGGGTGTCGATGGCGGTGGCCCAGCCGAGTTGGACAACCTGCCATCGGACGGTGAGGGTCCGGGCGTCGAGGTCGAGATCGTCCCAGTGCAGCCCGCAGGCTTCGCCCCGGCGTAGTCCGGTGAAGGTGGTGAGGTGGTAGAGGGCGTAGAGCCGGTCGTTGGCGTCATAAGTGTGGTCGAGGAAGCGTCCGGTCTGTTCGGGGGTCCAGATCATGACGGGGCTGGGGATCTTGCCGGTGTCGCGCCACGTCTTGACGCGTTGGTCGGTCCAGATGGTCGGCTTGGGTGGCCGGGCCGGGGGTAGCTCGACCATGAGGGCGGGGTTGGCGTCGATGAGCCGGTGACGACGCGTCGCGTCGTTGAGGGCCTTACGCAGGGTGGCGTGGATACGGTGCTGAGTCGCCGGGCCAACCGTGCGTTGGCCTTTGACCTGGTCTCGCTTCGCCTGATCACGGCTGGCACGCAGAGTATCGATGGTGGTGTTGCGTTCGTCGATGGCGTCGTACATGGCGTCGATATGGCCGGGCCGAAGCCGGTCGATACGCAGGTGGCCGAGGTACGGATTCAGGTACAGCCGGATATGGCCCTCGTAGGAACGCAGGGTGCCCTTTTTGATGTTCTTGCGCCCGGCGAGCCAGTCGGCGAGGTAATCGGCCATGGTCGGCAGGTCGGCCGGGGTGATGTCGAGGTGCAGCGCCCGGCGGATCTGGTCCTGGGTGGGGATGGGCGCGCCGGTCTTGACGGCGGTTTCGATGAGGTCGCCGGTCTTGATTGTGGCGTGCCGGTCGGTGGGGTCGGGGACGGTGAGCGCGGCCCGAATGCGGTCCAGGACCGCGTCGGCGTCTGCCTGGGTGGTGTACGGGCCGTGGCGTAGCGGCCGGCGGTTGCCATCGGCGCGGGCGGGAAGTTCGATCTGCCAGTGCCACTGGCCGTGGTTACGGGACCAGCCACCGCCGGGTCGGCGGAGCTGGGGGCAGGAGCGCCCCAGTCGCCGGCCCGAGGTGGTGTCGCGGCAGCCGCAGCGTTTGAAGGTGGACCCCTTCACTCATCGTCTCCCTGCTCGGCGCGGTGCCGCCAGCGGTGGTGCGCGTAGTCCGCTGGCGGCGCGGTCGTTGCATCCACGCTCGTCTCGGCGCCGGGATCAAGTCGCCGGTCGGCGGCTTGGGCGGGGGTTTCGAGCAGCAGGAGCCGGAGCAGGCCAGCGACCGGGACGATGATGCGGGTACCGGCCCGGACCACCGGTGTGGGGAAGGCGTCGGCGGCGGCGAGCCGGTACGCCTGGGATCGGCTGATCCCGAGTACGGAGGCGGCGGTGGCGAGATTCGTGGTCACGCCGAGGGCGCGGAGTCGTTCTGTGGTCCACACCTCGTCCGCCGCGGGTACGGGTTCGGCGGTGTGGGTGGTGGGCGCGGTGTTTGCTGTAGTGCAGTAAGCGTGCTCAGTTGGATTGATGTGGGTGCTCATGATTGCGGTGCTCCTGACCGTTGTGGGCTTGTCTGGGATCCGTGGTGTCGAGGGTTGCTGTCCCCGTCGGGCCGGTTGGTGGTGCCGGCCGGGTGGGTGGGCGAGCTGACGACCGCCGATTGCTGACGAGGTGGCAGCGGCGGTGCCAGGCTCGTGCCTGGTCGAGGCCGGTTGTCCTGGAGGGCGGACGTCGGAGATGACTCGGCTTTGATGGTCTTGAGGAGATCGGATACTCGGGTGTTGGAGACGGCGTGGCCTGCGGTGCGGAGGGCCTCGGCAAGTGCTGCCCGGGTGAGCGCCTGCTCGTCCGTGGCGAGTTGGTCCCGGATGCGCCGTGCTGCGGGAAGCAGCTCGTCCGCGTTCTGCGAGTGGTCCGCGGACCGTTCGTGACGTCTTCTGTTGCGGTGGCGGGTCGGTCCGTCCGCTCGATGGCTGCTGCTGGATGGGTGGACGGTCCGGCGGGCGGACCGCTCCCCCGCTGGTTCGGCGGACGGCTCGGCGTCAGCGGTCCGGTCCGGCTGGCGTGTTGCGGATGGGGTGGCCTCGGTCCGGGACGCCATGTTGGTGTAGCCGAGGGCTACCTTGACCATGACGAGGAAGCCGAGCGCCGGTACGGCTGCGGCGATCCAGCCGATCGGTGACGGTTCGGCCTCGACGACCTGCGCGGCGAGGGACAGTGTGACCGCGCAGCCCAGTACGACCGCCGGGAACTTCGTCGAGGCGTGGGCGCGTTTGCGGCGGCGCAGCTCGAGTCCGGAGGCGATGGACATCAGTTCCAGGACGATCGCGTCCGCCCAGGCGAGCCATCCCGGTTGACCGTGCGCCGCGGCGACGTTGTAAACGTGGGTGAAGCTCGCCGCGCCGGCGGCCCCGCCGATCGCGAGCATGATCAGGATCTGGACGGCTCCCTCAGCCCGGTCCGTCCGCCGGGGACCGTCCGCGTCGTCTTGCGGCGTACTCGTGGCGAAGCACCTCCTCCGCTGGGACCGCAGCGACGTCGGCTCTGACGGCCGCCGGGATGGACTGCACGGGGACGAGGATCATGTCCGTACCTTTCAATCTGCTGATGACAGCGGCGCATAAGCGCTGGTACCGGCCGGCGGGAAAGCGCGGGACGATACCTCGGGAACGGTGGTGCCCGGAGGGGCCCGGATCTGCCACGGCCTGGTCCGTACCGGCAGGTTTCGCCGTGACGGCCGGGTGAAAGGTCGTCTCTCTTTCTGTCAGCGGGGTCAGAGCGGTAACGGGCGCGCTCTGTTGAGCGAATGGCCTGCTGCTCACGCCGCCTCCTCGGAAGCGGACCGCAGGTCGGCGACGTACACGGCGAGGTCGACGAGCCGGCACCGCTGGCCGTCGCCGTACGCGATCGCCCAGACAGCGTCCGCCGGAGAGAGTCCCGACGCTGCGGCATGATCGCGGGCACCGGTGGCGACCGGCACCCGCGGGGGCGCCTCGGCGATCAGGCGCCGCAGGTTGCGTTCCCGGGCAGCGGAAGGCAGCCAGAGCAGCACCGGCCACATCCGCCCGATCGTGGCGAACAGCTCCTGGTACCCGGCCAGCTTGCCGAGCAGGACCGACAGCTGCTCGCCACCCGAGTCGTACTCCACGAACACCGGCACCACGACGCCGTCGTCGGCCCACACGCCGTAACCGTCCGGCCGTATCCGGGGTTGGTAGGCGCGTACCAGCGCCGGATCCTCGGGGCTCGTGAAGGCTCCCGCTCGGCCGCAGGCCGACTCCGACAGCCACCGGCGGAGCTCGGCGCCGGAATGGGTGCGGGCGTGGCCGGCAAGGTCGGTGAAAAAGCCGTTGATCCCGAGCCGGTGCGCCAGGCTGCGGCTGGAGGTCCACCGCCGCCGCTCGGTACGGGCATGGTCCCGGCGCGGTGGCCGCTCGTCCCGCCCGGCGGCGACGACCTCGGCGCCGAGCTGGTCGAGGACGTAGTGGTACGGGTATGAGCCGCCGTCGGCGCGCTGTGGCCGGAACCGGGCCACCAGGCCCAGCTGGTGCAGCGTGCGCAGGCGGCGCTGACAAAAATCCACTGACGGAAACAGGGCGTGGGCGATCTGGAACGAGGTCAGCACCCCGTGGTCGTACAACCAGCCCAGCAGCACCCGATCTCGGTGGGTGAGCTGGGACTGCACTCGAAGGACCGGGTCATCCATCGGATCTCACCTCCTCCTCGGTTCTCGTGATGCGAGCCCCTGGGGAGAGACCCGAGACCATGCAGGGTCTCTCGCAGGACACTCGACAGGTGCTGACAGACGTCGTGACCTGCGGTGTGAGCGACAGCCAGGGGTCAGTTCGGGGGTCAGCTTGAAGAGTGACCCCAACCCGGACGTCAACACGGACGCCCGAACGGAGGTCAAGTCGGGATCTGTCACGCCGCCCGCCAGGAGCCGAAGCGGCGAAGTGAAGCAGTCGGGGAACAACACAACTCCCTGGTTGAAGGTCTGGACGGCGCCGACCGTCACGACGCCGTGGTGAAGTCGCCGGCCATACCCGCCGCACCCGGACCTGGGGTACGGAGGGCAGGCGGCACCCTGCCGGGTCACGCCCGGCCGGGCGGACCGCGCGAGCGCGGCCGAGGGACGTGCCACTGTGGACGGATCAACAAACGCATCGGCCCGATACCGGCCGGTATGTAGCGGATCAGGGCAGCAGCAGTCGACACGACCGCGACCAGCACGGTCGTGCAGACGGAAACGGACAACAACGGACCGCCGGCTGGGTGTCCGCAGCGGCACCGCCCAGGTTGGTCACAACCCGTGACAGGGCACTCCCACGGCCGCTCGACATCGCGGTGGCCGGATAGGGCGTCGGCTCAACCCGCCGGAAGAAGATCCTTCATCTCGGCCCTCCTGTAGCTCGCACGGGCCCCGTCGACCGGCCCGCTCACACGGGCCCGGAACGAAGCAAGCGCCCCCACGGAGCGCCCACGCATCGACCTATATGGCCCGGCGAACAAGACCGCCGCACGGGGAACGTCATCCAGTACCTCTCGGCCGGGCTGCCTTGTCAAGGCCATTCAGCTGCTGCGACCCAGCTCACGAGGCCGACCCACAAGGTCGATCATGCTGGGATGGATCGATCCGTCCAGCCGGGTACGTGGTGGTCCGACGGCGGTACCCAACGTCCGGGAAACACAAATGTGCCAACCTTTTCTGCACAAGCTCCGCCCGCCTGACCCGGCGGTCAGGAGCCGGGAGTACCGGCCCCCGGCCACCCGTCCACGACCGACAGCTCCAAGCGCACAGGCCCCGTATAGATCACTCTGCGTGCAGGTGGGCACAATCAAGAGGTGATCGCGAGCGTGTTCTTCGACGTGAGTGAGACGATCGTCGACGAGTCCCGGGAGTACGGGACCTGGGCCGACTGGCTCGGCGTACCGCGGCACACGTTCTCGGCCGTCTTCGGCGCGGTGATCGCTCGCGGCCTCGACTACCGGGAGACGTTCCAGATGTTCCGGCCTGGGTTCGACCTGGCCGAGGAGCGGGAGCGCCGGGCCGCCGCCGGCCAGCCGGAGCACTTCTCCGAGGAGAACCTGTACCCGGACGCCCGACCGTGCCTAGCCGCACTGCGCGAGTCGGGGCTGCGGGTCGGTCTGGCCGGTAACCAGACGGCACGCGCCGAAACGATCCTGCGCGCCCTGGACCTGCCGGTGGACGTGATCGGCACATCGGACGGCTGGGGCGTGGAGAAGCCGTCCACGGCGTTCTTCGAGCGGGTCGTCGCCGAGGCGGACTGCCCGGCAGACCAGGTGCTCTACGTCGGCGACCGTTTGGACAACGACATCCGGCCGGCGCAGGAGGCCGGGCTCACGACCGCCCTCGTGAGGCGCGGCCCGTGGGGATACCTCCTCGCTGACAGCTCCGTCAGCGAACGCTGTTTGTTCCAGCTCGACTCGCTGGCGGAGCTACCCGAGTTGGTACGCAAGCACAACGAGTCGGCGGATTAGGCTCCGAAGAGGGCGGCTCGGCAGGCCACAAGGGCGGCGACCGGTGCCTATGCTGCGATGGATACCGCTGCCCTCCGTCGAGGCTGAGCGTGTGCAGTTTGCGCGGTCACCGATTCCCTACCAGTGATCGTCGAGCGCGATCGGCCGAACCAGCCCACAAAAGTGACCGGGTTGCCAGAGGGTGGCGCGGAATAGCGGTAGGAAGGGCCTGGAGAACTCCGTGCGGAAGCGAGCGGAGTGCGGGCAAGGGTCATCGCGCGGCGCGCCCTCCGGGCCGCAATGCAAATGCCGATCTGACCGGCGCACTGCAGGTTACGGCAGTTACCGTTCTCGTCAGGTTGATGCGCGGCAGCCACATCGAGTGCGAGTCGCCACAGCAATGGGTCGGTCACGTCGTCGGGGACGACAGCGAGCATGCTGAGGCGTTCACGGGAATTGCCAGACACGACAAGCACCTTTCATCGGCGTGATGAAACCACCGTCGGCTACCCAAGATAGGAGATTCCGGATATCCGTTCGGCGACGGGAACCATGAACGCTCACCTTTGCTCAAAGGTCAAGTCGTCGCCCGATTGCCGGTCGTGGAGGCCACAACTGCTGGCGTTGCCGCGGCAGTGCAATGACCTTTGGAAAAACGGTGCACGAACCGGGTGGGCGACAGCTGGTCGCGGCTTGGCTCCAGCCTTCTCCAGCGGGTCAGCCCTGCCACCGTATGACGATTGCCATTGCTTGCTGCACGGCGACCTTTCGGGGAAAATCAGCCACCGTGAAGTTCCTCGAACGCTACCTGCGTGGTGAACATGAGCAGGTTTGGGCCGACCTGCGCGGACTGGGACCAGATGTCCGCGACGAGACCTACCTCGCCGACGGCCGGAGCGTAGCCGAGGAGACGATGCGCCGAGTGCGCAACAACGTCGAGGTGCTCCGCACACGTCTTGACAATGCCGGCTACCGCTTCAAGGAGCCGGACCGAGCCCACCTGCCGCCCCCGCCGGACATCGCCGTCCAGCTCGACAAGTTCGAGAGACAACACGGGCCCCTACCGTTATCTCTGCGCGCCTTTTACCAGATAGTCGGCACCGTCACCTTCATCCAATCCTCGGAGCAGTTCGCCAACTGGTACGACCGAGACCAGCGGCCCGAGCCGGTAACGCCCGTGGCCTATCTGGGCGAGTACGATCCCTTGGTCGTCGAGCCGCTTGCCTGCGCCCAGGCGGAGTGGAACACCGAGCACGGCAAGCGGTCCTGGTTTCTGGCCCCGGATGAATGCCACAAGGCCAACTACAGCGGCGGCATGAACTACAACGTCCTGCTCCCCGAGGCTGGGGCCGACTTCCGTATCTACGGGATGATCATCAACGAAGAGAGCCACTTCGGCGACTGGTTTGTCGGCTACCTGCGAGAGACATTCCGAGGTGGAGGCTTCCGCGGGAAGGTCGACGTGCGCGACGACAGCGTGGTCGGCCGCCTAATTCCTGATCTGGAAATCACCCACCGTCTCGCCGAAGGGCTTCAACCCATCGGCGACCCCAACGAGCAAACGCGGCTCCTCGAACGCTGATCGCTGCACGGCGGTCATCGCGGCGCACGCATCTATCGCTGGCGGCAGCGCCACGAAGATAAGGTGCCGCTGCGGCCCCGGGGGTCCGTGTACTCGGTCGGATCCGTCTGGACCGGATCAGCGAACCCGTACCGGTTGATCTGCGCTTCATGGAAAGGCCGCCAACAGCCGCGCCGCGTCCGGATGGTCGTAGGCGCGCTCGATCACCTCGACAATGCTGACTTCGTGGATCGACGACGTGGGAGCTGGGGATGCATCGTCGTGTACGCATACGACCCCGGCCAGCAAACGCCGGTTGCCCTGTCTCTGCTCTGACACTCCGCCGGCCAGGACCGCGATCAGCTGGAAAGGATCTCGTCGTACTCGTCGTCGTACCACTCGGTCAGGTTGTGCTTGCGGAGCACACCGTCGAACCTGGTCAGCAGTAGCCAGTTGCCGTTCATCGCCAGGGCGGCGTCTTCGTGCGACCGGCCAGTACCCGGGCCACCGCGGCCAGCATGTTGGGGATGCCCTTCTCGGCCAGGGTGTCCTTGCGCATGCGGAAGTCGACGTCGACATAGGCGTCCGGCTCCCACACCCATTGCGAGCCGTCGTCCTCGGCGTCGTAGTAGCCGTTGCTGCCAGAGGTGATATCGACGACGTAGCCGCGCTCGTCGTCGAGGTCGGCGGTGAGCATCCGCTTGCCGGTGTGCGTCAGCCGCTCGGTGGCCTCCGGAGCGGCCAGCCGCGCCACGTCCTCCAGCGGGACGTCGCTCGCCAGGGTCAGTCGGTACTCGATAGCCACGCGTCGCCGTCCCGCAGGCTCGCTTGCGCTCCGGTCCGGGGTCAATCGGGAAGGATATCGTCGTAGGTCTGGTCGTACCAGTCGGTCGTATTGTGCTTGCGCATTTTTCCCTTGCTGCGCGTAAGTAGCAGCCAGTTGTCGTTGAGGATTAGGGCGGCGTCTTCGGTCGTGTTGGTGAGGATTTTTGCGACGGTTCTGAGCATGTGGGGTCTACCCTTGTCGCTAAGGGTGTCCTTATTCATGTGGAATGTGATGTCGACGTAGGTGGCCGGCTCCCACTGCCAGACGGCGCCGTCGGCTTCTGCTTCGTAATAGCCGTGCATGCCGGAAGTCAGGCTGATGACATAGCCGCTCTCGTTGTCGAGGTCGGCGCTGAGTACGCGATTGCCGCCGGGTGCGAGGGTTTCGGCGGCTCCGGGAGCGACCAGGTCGGCCAGCTCTTCCAGCAGGACGTCGCCGGAGAGCGTCAGGCGGTAATCGATGGACATATTGAACCTCTTCCTCAGTCCTGCCGGACGATCTGTACGATTTTGCCAGACGGTGTGACTGCTGCCAGCTCCTTGAGCCCTGGTACCGGCCAGGTGTCGAACTGCCGCTGAAGAGCAGCGAGGTCGCCGCGCCAGTCGTGGAGGTTGAGCACCACCCGCTGGGTTTGGGCGGTGGTGACCTTCTTCGAGACCGCACTCCAGACGGCACGGGTGGATACCTGTGGTGTGGGCGAATAGCAGTCGAAGACGTGGTCCTCGATCAGATAGTCGGGTGCTCGTAGTGGGTCACCGACATCGCCGGTGGCGCGACGGGCCTCGGCGATCTCATGTCGAGTTGGGTTCTGGTGAACCCGGTAGCCCCGATCAGCGACTGTGTCAGCGCACTGGTTCTCCAACTCCAGTGACCGGCGCTCGTTGGGTTGCTCGTTACGCGCGATCCGAGTACGCCTTCCGGTCGGGGTACCGCCCGGAACGCCCGTGGGACGCCGAGTCCACGGCGCACCCTCGCCCCGGGAAGCGGCCGGGTCCGGACCTTCGGGCGTCAACTGCTGGCCGGGGTTGAGATCTGGTGCGGGGCTGGTCGGTACCGGACCGCCAGCCCCGCTCAGTTTCCCAGCTGTCGCGCCTCGCCGATCGCCACGTCAACCAGCTGCCCGGCGTTGCCGGTCCGCTGGACCAGCAGGACGAGAACCTGCTTGATACTCGCCAACGTCGCCAGCAGCGGCCCAGGCTGCCCACCCTGCAGAAGCATGCCGACGAGCCGCTGCGCCTCATCAACCTGGCCCGCGACCCCGGACGCGGCCTCGCGAGCAGCGGTGACAGCGCTCTGCACGGGCGCCAGTCCCGCGATCGCCGCCTCGGGCGACGCCTCCCGCGGAACGGCCGCGGCCACCTTCGTCGCCTCACCGATCGCACCGGCAAGTCCACCCAGACCACCCTGGATCTCGCCGATCGCCTGCCGAACCCGCGCCATGCCCGCCGCCACGGCGGCGAAACCAGCGCCAGCAGCCCGCCGGCCGATCTCCTGCGCCTGCCCGTCAGCCGCAGCAGCGTGAGCCCGCGCCTGCTCGACACCAGCCATCAGCGCCTGCAACTCACCAGTGATTTCTTCGATGCGCGACACGCGGCTTCCCCATCGCAAGGTAGTGAAGGTCATGGGTGGTTAGAGCCTACTGGGACGACCATCGAGCGATCTGGGCCCGGCACGCGGCCCGTACGATGTCGTATTCACGAGACAGCCCAAGGGCTCACCGGCTACCGGGTCCGTCGCTGTACGGGTGCTCCGGCCCGGCTCCAGCCCGGTCCGCCAAGTCGGCGCTTGCCGGATTGTGGCGTGACGGTCGAGTGCGGTGTAAGGCTTGCTGGCCACCTACCGCTGGTAGCGCCACCGCGACGGAGACGGGTAGGTGGTCGGAGGTGTCGCGGGCGGTCGGAGTGTCGTGGACCCGGTAGTCGCGCAGCCGGTCGGTCACGCGACACCGCCCGGGGCCGCCGCCGCAGGTCGGTACAGAATGCGGTCGATCCGTCGGGGTCCGTTGCGGTCGTTGGGGCCGTGTCCCGTGGTAGGTGCCCAGGGGGCGCCGTACTCGACGGCAGCATCGCGGAATCCCGCGTCGGCCATGATCATGTCGGGGGTACGGTCGGTGCGATATCCGATCTCGGGCAGGTCATCGCCCCAGCGCTGCCGATCGGCGGAGGTAACCATCTCCGTTGGGTCGGGGTCGTAGTAGAGGCCGTCGGTCGTGCGGGAGCTGGGGCTGTTCCAGTCCGCGCCGAGCCAAATCTCACCCCCGTCGCCGGCATGGCTGCGCAGCGTGGTGGCGACCAGGCCCGCTTCGGCGGTACGGCGGTCGCGGCCGGCCTTGGGCGGCGCGTGGTACGACGCGGCGCTGATCCGGTGTCCGCCGACGTTGAGGTCGACCATGACCAGCGCGTGCCACAGCGGCCCACCGCTGATGTAGCGCAGCGTATCGGCGATCGGGTCGACCTCGGCAGACCAGAGGAGTCCGAGACCGAGGCAGTCGTGGCCTCCGGGCACGGCAGCGGCCGAGCGCGTCCCGTCGGTGAACGCCTGGCAGTGCAGACCGGTTGCGGACGCGAGGTGGCCGAGCCCGTGGGCCGCGCTCGTCCAGTCGTCGCCCGGCAACTCCTGAACCGCACCTACCGTCGGGGTGCCGGGTCGCACCAGTTCGCGAATCACCTCTTCGACGCGCGCGTAGCGCGCCTCATCGCTTCGGCCCGTGCGGCGGTAATCGCACAGGTTGTAGGTGAAGAAGGCGAAATCATCGGTGATCGATGTTAGGCCGCCAACCGCTAGGCGGAGCGGCCCCGATGGCTGAGGCAGCACATTTCCCTCCTGACGTGGAGCGCACGACTAGATGACCGTGATTGGGTTAGGGCGGCGTTTGACGATCCGGTCCGTCAGAACGAAGACAATGAGTCGGCCGAAACCCGGCCAATGTTGTCGGCATCGCTGCACGGTCTGCGCCGGTTGCCCGTGGTGGCGTATCTATCCAGCGCCCAGCGTTTGAATCTGAACGGGCGGGGATCGTCTCGGCCGGAGCGGTCTGGTTGTCACGTCGGCCAGCCGAGGAAAGCGACTGTCTCTCTGCTGGGCACGCGGCTTTCGACGGCCGCTGCCCACCGCACTCCGCTGCACGGATAAGGCGTCAGCAGGCCAAAGTGCTGAAGGCATCCGGCGCACATGCCCCGCGGATCGGGCTGGTGCACGGCCAGGATCTCGTGAGCCGTTGGGAGGAGCTGCGCCGCCGGCGTGGCAAGAGCGTAGAGGTGGGTGTCCTCGGAGGAGGCGCCCGCGGCAGGTGGACGGCTGGTTGCCCCGACAGCGGTCAGTGTGGTCATGAACGGCTACTCCTTTCCCCGGCGCGAATAGACAGCAGCGAAAAGTGAGGGTCAGATCAGCCCGTTGCGCAGCGCGTAGGCGACGGCATGCGCGCGGTTACGCAGGTGGAACCGGCTCCTGATGTCGTAGAAGACGTTCTTGATGGTTCGATCGGAGTAGTTCAGCTTGTGGGCGATCTCCACCGTGTCGTAGCCGTCGGCGGCCAACCGCAGCACTTCGAGCTCCCGCTCGGTAAAGCCGTTCAGCGACAGCCGCTGTGGACCGAGCAGGGTGCGATGCAGCGCCCCGAGCTGCTGCAGGAGAGGCCCGAGCAGGTCAGTGGGCAGGGATCCTTCACCGGCAGCCGCCGCTGAGATCGCGGGGATCAGCCGCTCGGCGGACGCGTCGCCCCTCCGTAGCAGAGCGATGATCCCGGCCTCCACGGCCGCCACCAGACCCGTCATCTCGACGACGGCGACAACGAGCACGACCGGCAGGCCCGAAACCTGGTGGGTACGCAAGCATCGGCGCACGGGCTCGTCCACAGCGTCGGCCACCACGACAGCAACCTGTGCCCGGTCCCGCTCCTCCTCCGGAAGGACGAGGACCTCCGGATGCGGCCGCAGCTGAGCGGCCACGCCGTCACGGCTGATTGGGTCCGGAGAGTCGATGTAGGTCGCCACCCGCACCAACCGCTGCTGAAAGTCCACGCTGTTCCCTGTCTGGGGTACAGCCGGGGCGGACGGAACGAGTACAGGGCTGAGCCCGCGGCCATCCATCCTGCTCATCGACCCGTTGCGCGGCGGGGAGACTCCGCCGGATGGGCCCGCATGCTCTTCGCGCGCTCCGTAAACGCAGATATCCCGCCGATCTCGTACCGTGCCATCCCAGTCCCAGCTCACTTCCGATCCGCCCGGAGAGCGACCCGGCCACCGACGAATCTGTGAGGCCGGCCGCTTCCCCAGCAACGCTGCATGACGGGCACGCGTTGACACGACCATTGCAGTTTCAAATGCCCCGGCGAGGCCACCAACGTATGCCTGGACCGACAATGGCGGTCACCGGCGGATTGCCGCTACCCCCACGATGATGGGCCATGCTGGGCCCCACCATGGCCCCGGTCCGCGCCAATTCTTCGCCACAAGGTGACGCGCGGTTCCCGTCGTTGTTGTCAGCGAGAAGTCAGAGTATCTGCCACGATTGTAGATCTTGACCCTCTTCGTGAAGGCCAGCGATCCGCCGGTGGACTTCAGCAGCGGCGCGGGTTCCCTGGCGAGATTTACGAGCGTTGGTCGCGATCATTTGAAGCTCGCGAAGCTTGCATAGATCTTCGAATTCGACCCACGTTGCCGGGTCCCAGCCGTATGCGCTGGTGAAGTCGGCGAAGCTCGTGGAGCCCGGGCGGGCGAACCGGCGGCAATGAACAGCAACCGTGGCGATGTCCCACTCTCTCGGGCCGAGCGCGGCGCCGTCCCAGTCCGAGAGGACAGGCGCACCGTCGAAGCGACGTAACGCGTTGCGCGTCTGGGGGTCCGACTGGATCAGACTCTGGCCGAGGGGAAAGGTCATCATCGACCAGGCCGCATGGAGCGACTCGAGCCGCTTCAGCAGGAAGTCTCGGTCAGCGTCGTCCAATATCGACGATCGCGCAACCGACCGTTGCACGCTCTCGAACGGCTGCAGCGCCGGCAGGTCGACGGGCGGAGCGGGGAGCGAGTGCATCTCACGGAGCAGTACGCCCAGCTCCGCGGTGGTAATCGGCTTGTCCAGCGCAGGGTCCAGGCGTTGCCACACCGTGACGGCGTGCTCGCCGATCGCGAGCGGCTGCTGAGGGAGGCGTGGACTGAGGTGCACGGTGGGGAATTGCCGGGCGGCCAACCACTGCGCGACGGTAACGACCGTCCGCGCGCGGTCCAGCCCGAACTCCGGCGGCGCGATCTTGACCACGACATCGCTGACTGCGTACACGGCGTTCGTGTGATGCCGCAGCAGCACGGCCTCGGCCTCAGGAAGATCCAGTTGCCGGCACACCTCGGCGAGCACCGGACGTGTTCGCGCCTCGACGAACATGCGGCTCCTAAGGATCAAGCGCGGCGGGTCCACGGGTAAGCGTACGGGCGTGCTCCCGGCAGGCCTGCACGTAGTCGGTCAACTCGGCCACCTCGGCACCACGGTGCTCGCCCGGTAGGGCCGACACCACGTCGGATGCCCTGGTCAAAATGATCTCGGTCCGCTGGGCCGCGGGCAGGATCGCGATCGCCTCGCGCGCCGTCGCGGCCGCTTCCGCAGCCCGCTTGTCATGGACCAAGCAGATTGACCGATCCAGGGCGATAAGCGCGGGATCGATGGCAACGGTGGAGCTCTGCCCGTACAGCGTGAGTGCCTCCTCCTGGATGCGATAAGCGTCCCTCGTGTCACGCAGCCACGTCGTCGCGCCAGACAGGTAGAACAAAAGCCGCTTCGCCGGGAAGTGGAACGCGGTGTCGCAGTCCTCGTCGCCGGCTTCGTCGAACAGCTGCCTCGCGTGGTCTATTGCCATTCGCGCCTGCTCGGCGGCCCCGAGCCGGGCCAGCGCGCGGGCTCGTCCAGCTGCCGCTAGCGCGGTCGACGACGACGCGGGCGCCTTCACCGCCAGGGCAGCCTCCGCGAGCGCAACCGTCTGCCGGAGGTCTCCGAAGTAGTAGGGCAACATGGCCGCTTGAGCACGGACAAGGACCCGTAGCCGGGCTTCTGAGCTGTCGTCCGCCGCCTGCATCGCGGTCCGGTACCACAACCGCGCCTCGCCCACATCACCAAGGCGCATCAAGGCGTCCGCGCACATGGTCGCCAGGAGGGCGGCCGTGCCGGAGAGCCTGGCCTGCACCGCCGCCGGCTGTCTACGGCGGGACAGGACCTTGACTTCCGCACACTCGGTAGCGAGGAGCGAGAGCATGGCCGCCGGTGAAGCTGCCGGATAGACCCGCATGTGCTCGCGGGCGGACTCTTCGAGCAGGTCAAGCTGTCGTGGTGTCACGCTCGACGACGCCAGCGCCTCGTCAAGCTCGGCACGGACATGGGCCAGGGTTCCGGCCTGCTCACCGACCCCATCTACACCCACCGCCGTGGTCGGGCCGGCGTTGGGTCCTTCGCCGCTCGACGTCGCCGCCAAGGTTCGCGCGGCAGAGGCCAGGTCCTTCGCACGGCCCAGGCCCATCGCGGCACGAGGGATGTTCAGTCCCTCGGCTATCCGCTCCAGCACCTCGTAGGCCGTGACCTGCCGTACGCCTTTTGCGATCTCCGCGGCTCGGTTGGCGGAGATGCCAACAAGAGCGGCCATCGCGCCATACGAGACGCCCCGAGCGTGCAGGAAGCGGAAGACCGCGGTGATGTCGCGACGCTCCAGGTATTCGTGGATGGGACGCCCCTCCCACGTGCCGGAGACCCACCAGCTGGCATTGATCTGGACGCCCACGATCAGCTCCTTCGGCCACCGCGATCCGCGCTCGATAGCCCAATGTATGCAGTGGATATCGGCGGGTCGAGGCATTGGTTGCATCGACAGCCACTGGTGCCGGGAATGCCCGCGCGCGGCCGCACCAGCCCTCGGGCGTAGCGGCGCCTGGCTTGCGGCCCGCGCCCCGGCGCCTCACATGATCCGGAGCCACAGTGATTCCCTTCAACCCCACCGTGCCCCCTCACCGTGGGTATCGCCTTACAACGCTCTGTGCATCAGGCTGACACGCTACACGGCCACGGCAGCGGCCAGATCGTCTCGATTCATGGACCGGGCGAGGACGGAGGGCAGCGATGACCAGCTCGAATGTCCGCTCCCTCCTCCGCCAGGTCGGGCATCCCAGGGTGTCTCCTTCGAACCCTCGGTTCTCTATGTCGATGTGGATCAGCAGGACCAGTCGACCGCAACGGGCCTTTGCGCTTCTACGCCGACGCCGGCGGAACCCCTCGGCTGCGGTCACATCACGAAGATCGCCAAAAGGAGGCGCAGGAACGCGCTCAGTTCCATGGGTTCATCCCGGGCAAGGCTATGCCGGTCAGCGATCGCGGAATCTCAAGAAGAACGCGGAAGCGAGCAGACGAGGCTTTCCAAGCACCGACATAAGCGGCCCCTGTAGGAGGGGACGATATCGCATGCGACTTGCTGACGACTTCTGGCTTCTCGCCCACCACGACGTGTCTGGAGCTCCTCGGCTAAACGGTCGCGCCGCCGGTCTCGGTCTGGCGGCGGCCCTGCTGGCCGAGCTGATGTGGATGGGGAAGATCAGCGCGGGCGACGGACGGCTCTGGGTGGTGGACAACAGCCCGCCCGCGGACGTCCTGGCGCACACCGTTCTGGAGCACCTCATCGCCCAGCCGCAGCACGCCACCCTTCGCATTTGGCTCGGCTTCCTGTCGCACAGCGCCACGGAGCAGGTGGCGCAGCGATTGTGGCGTGCGGGGCACGTCCGGCGGGAGGAGTCGCGGCGGCTGCTTCGTCCGAACGGCGTGCGGTGGGTGCCGGTCGACTGGAACTACGCGCACTGGCCCGCTGCTCGGCTGTCACTTCAACTGCGGGACCAGGCGCCGATGAGCCAGGTAGACGCGTTCCTCGCCGGCCTGGCCGCCGCGACAGGTCTGGAGGACGACTTGCTGCGGGATGCACCGGCCTCCAGCCGTCACTACCTGCGGCGCCTCACCGACGTCCTGCCCCCGCCGCTGCGTGAGCTGCTCACCCACGCACATGCCGCGGTAGGCGAGGCAGTCCTCTTCTACCGCACCTGACCATCCCCGCGCCGTCCCGCTCGCCCCTGAATCGGAGGCTTCGCGATGTCCTTGTCCGCCCCGCCGGGTCGTACCAGTCCGGTGACGGCCACCCTGGCCGCTGACCGCCTCGGTGTGCCCGCCGTGGTCTTCTTCGTCATGTCCGCGGCGACGCCGCTTACCGTGGTCGCCGGGGTCATCACCACCGGCTACGCCACCACCGGCCTGACCGGGATCCCCCTCGCCTTCCTCATCGTCGGGCTCGTTCTCGGCCTGTTCTCGGTCGGCTACGTCACGATGGCCCGACACGTGGCCAACGCGGGCGCCTTCTACTCCTACGTTGCCCAAGGGCTCGGCCGCCCGATTGGGGTCGGCGCCGCCTGGGTCGCGCTGCTGGCCTACAACGCGCTGCAGGTCGGCCTGTACGGGGCCATCGGCGCGGCCACCCAACCCCTGCTCGACCAATGGTTCGGCATCACGCCGCCCTGGTGGGTCATTGCCCTGGCCGCCTGGGCGATCACCGCCGCCCTCGGCG
The DNA here is from genome assembly GCF_040676675.1 of Micromonospora sp. NPDC049559. Taxonomy (NCBI): domain Bacteria; kingdom Bacillati; phylum Actinomycetota; class Actinomycetes; order Micromonosporales; family Micromonosporaceae; genus Micromonospora; species Micromonospora sp. NPDC049559. The sequence continues at coordinate 185,659 of NZ_JBFAPK010000001.1, forward strand.
TACGGCGCATCGACCTCAACGGCCACGTCCTCGCCGTGCTCTTGCTCGCCGAGGTCGCCATCATCATGATCTACAACATCGGCAGCCTCGCCCACCCCGCCGACGGCCAGCTGAGCATGGAGACCCTCTCGTTGGGGAGCCTGTTCGCCCCTGGCGTCGGCGCGATCCTCGCCCTCGCCGTGCTTGGGTTCATCGGCTTCGAAGCCGCGGTCGTCTTCTCCGAGGAGTCCCGCGACCCGCACCGCACCGTACGGACCGCCACCTATCTGTCCGTCGCCGCGATCGCCGTCCTCTACGCCCTGTCCGCCTGGGCGATGACCGTCGCCACCGGCCCCGACCGCATAGTCGACGTGGCCCGCGCCGAAGGCACCGAACTCATATTCCACCAGGCCCGCGCCCACGTCGGCCCCACCCTGGTGGACATCGGACACGCCCTGTTCGCCACCAGCATCGCCGCCGCGATGATCTCGTTCCACAACACCACCGCCCGCTACATGTTCGCCCTCGGCCGCGAACGGGTCCTGCCCACCGCGCTCGGCCGCGTCTCCCGACGCAGCGGCGCGCCCCGCACCGCCTCCCTGTGGCAGAGCGCCATCGGCATCACCGTCATCGCCATCTACGCGATCACCGGCGCCGATCCGCTCATCCACCTCTTCTTCTGGGCCGGCACCTCCGGCGGACTCGGCGTGCTGCTGCTCATCACCGCCACCAGCATCGCCGTGGTCGCCTTCTTCGCCCGCCACCCGCACGACGAACCCGTCTGCCGGCGCCTCATCGCCCCCACCGCCGCCACCCTCACCCTGACCGCAGTCGTCGTACTGGCCATCGGCAACTTCCCGATCCTGCTCGGGGTACCCGACGGGCACATCCTCGCCTGGGCCGTCCCGACCGGCTACCTCACCGCCGCCGTCCTCGGCACCGCCTGGGGACTCGTCCTCCAGCGCACCCGCCCCTACGTGTACGCCACCATCGGCCTCGGCGCCCGCGCCGCCACCGCCCCGACCACGACCGGCCGGCACCTCGCCCTCTCCGGCCAGGAGGTCACCCGGTGACCACCCTCCCGCCGATCAGGCGCGCCACCTACCGCGAAGGCGACGCCGTCGCCACCCTCATCGCCCAGGCGTTCCACCACCTCGACCCCGTCGCCTGGCTCATCCCCGACCCCGAACAGCGACACACCATCCTCACCGCGAACTTCCGCATCCTCGTCGAACACGCCTTCTTCTACGGCGAGGTCCACGTCCTCGACGACCTCAGCGCCGCCGCCGTGTGGTTCGACCGCTCCGCCCCGATCCCCGCACCCGCCGAGTACGCCCGCCGCCTCGCCGCGGCCTGCGGCCCCTACACCGAACGATTCACCACCCTCGACAAGCTGCTCGACGCCCACCACCCCACCGAACCGCACCACCACCTGGCGTTCCTGGCCGTCACACCCGACAAGCAGTGCACCGGCCGTGGAACCGCACTCCTGCGCCACCACCACGTCCGGCTCGACCGCATCGGCATGCCCGCCTACCTCGAAGCCAGCAGCACCAGCAGCCGCGACCTCTACGCCCGAAACGGCTACCTCGAACGTGAGCGCTTCCTGCTCCCCAACTACAGCGCCTTCTACCCGATGTGGCGACCAGCCCACCACGAACCCAGCCGGCCCGAGCCCGAGGGCGTGGCCTCGTAATGCCACGTCGCCCCGACCTGCTTCGTCACTTTGGCTATCGGCTTTCCACCCATCCCACAAGCGAGGCTCTTGGAGGCTCCGACATGCCCCTCGACGCGGCGGTCGCGTTGACCGACGAGCGGGACCAGCACGGCAGGCAGCACATTTTCCCAGCCGCAATGTTGATCATCGGCTCGTTCGACAGCAGTGCTGCGTGCCTGGCGCCGGCGTGGCGCGTACCGCTGCGCGCGGCCCGCAAACTCGCCGGTCACCACGATGAGCAGTGGTCGGCCGAGATGATTTCTCGTGATCCGACCGCGGACGACCATGCGGTCGCAGCCGCGAAGCGGCGCATCGATCTGCTGAACCGCATCCGGGTGGATCTGGTCGCGGAGATCGACACGTGGGTCGACGGGGCGATCGGCGATACCGAGGCGGGGCCGCTGCACACGGAGACAATCGGCTCGGTTGTCGACCGGCTGGCCATCGCCTGGGTGCGCCGTCACCGACTGACCGGCGGGGACCGACAGCGGTGCAACGGTGGTCAGGCCGCTTTGGCGTCACGGCAGTTCCGGGAGCTGGCCCGCGCCTACGATGATCTTGTTTTGGACGTGGCCCAGGGCCGCCGACGGGTTCCTCGTTGGCGGGCCCTCAAGAGCTACGGCGACCGCCCATGAGTTTCGCGGTGACCCTGAACGGGTCAGACAACGTCGGGAAATCCACGAACGCACGGTGGCTGGCGGCTGGGATGCCAAACGCCGTGTTGACCGGGACTATCGATCGGTGGGACCGGCGGTGGGCGGATGTGTCCAAGGACGACTTCAGCCAGTGGTGGTTCGTTGACAGCTCTACGGCCGAGCACGTGGAACTCGTCTTCACCTCCCACGCCGCTCGGCGTCTGGCCGGCGGCGGCCTAGCGATTGAGGATCGGGGTTGGCCGATGCTCATCGCCACGTGTGCGGCGACAGCTGCGGTGAAGGACGGAACTCCGATCGACGAGGCCGTTGTCGAGGTGGAAGACCGGGCGCACCGTTACCTCACTGCCGGCCGGCGCGAACTCCACATCCTGCTGCGCCATGCCGTCGAGCCTTCGGCCGAGGCAAGTCGGGCATTGGCGCGTGACCGAATGCCCGTCTCGGGTCAGTACGCCGTATACCAACGGCAGCTGGCCGAGGCAATCGAGCTTCAGGTACGGCGTGGGGACTACCACAAGGTGGTCGTGCGCGGGGATAGGCCGCTACTCGACGTCCAGCGAGACGTCCGCGAGACCATCGCCGAACTCGGGGTGCCTGTCAACCTCTTGCCTCCGGACCACGTCGAACGGCTCTGGGTCCTCGGCGGCATGTCCGAGAGCGGGAAGAGCACCGTCGGCGAGTTGCTTCGCACCGAACACGGTGTGAGCCGATTGAAGATCGGATACCTGCTGCGTCTCGCGGCCGACCGGATGGGCGTGGCGGACCCGTACCAGGCGTGGGACGAGTCGACCGAGGCACAGATGTTGTCCGAGGAGATCCTCCGCTTCGCCGCGCTCAACCCCGGCTCGCGGCGGATCAGCATCGAAAGCGCGCACCGGTTCGAGGCGACGGCACATCTGCGGCAGATCTGGGGCGGTCGCTGCGACGTCGTCTATCTGGATGCACCAGCAGCTGTACGGACCGCCCGTGCCGCCGAATCGGCCGAGTCCATCGCAGCTCGGGACATCACTAAACAAAGCCGAGGCGCCGAACGTATCGCAGCAATCGCGGACACGGTCATCGACAACACCGGCAGCCTCCTCGCGTTGAAACGCGCCGTCGCCGAGCTGATTCATCGCACCGCCGGAGACTGGTACCCGCCGCACCACGACACCCGAATACCAGCGGCCCTGCAACCCGTCCTCGCCGACTACACCGCCAAGCTGGTCGACAAGGAGACGGCCCTGGTCGCGGTAACCGGGAGCCTGGCCTACGGGAACTGGCAAGCCGGGTGGAGCGACCTGGACCTCCTCGTCGTACGTGACTCGCTCCCCCTACGCTGGCTCACCGAGCTAGGCATCCCGACCAGCGGCCCGGGTGGGGAGAAGATCGCGCTATCCGCGTTCACCACCAACGAGGCGCGAACTGGCCGGCTGCCGCCGCGGCTGCTCTACGCGCTGCGGCAGATCGCCCACCACGGCCGAGGCCTGCTCTACCGCCGAGCCGGTCTCGTACTCCAGGTTCTTGACCAGGACGCCGTCGACCGAGCCTCCCGCGCCGAGCTGCCGCTCGTCCTCATGACACTGCGGCGTTTGGCCGCCGACCAGATTGCCGACGTCAGGGCGATCTACAAGCACGTCGTCCTGGTTATGAAAATCATGCTTCGGTCGGACGGAATCAACGTGGACGCCAGTGACGATGTCCACCAGATCTTCGGCAGTCGACATCCCGCCGCCGGCGTCGACCTGCCCATCCTCGCCGAGGTAAGCCACCACAGCTGGCGGTCGGACATCCAACTCGCACGGCGGATCCGCCTCGCCGCGGGAGTCCTGCTGGCCTACGACGAGGCGCTCAGCCACAGCGCCGTCCTCCCAACATCAACCCGATCATGAAAGGGCCACCAACGCCAATGCCGACCACGTCAACTGAGATGCTCAGCGCCGATCGAGTAGCCCGGCTCGGAGTCGGAGACACGATCCGACCGGTCAGGATCGTCCACGAACTCGACGGCGTCCGTGCCGATACGGCACCGAAACAGGTCCTGGCTGCCGGTCACCACCTCTGGCAACGCTGGCGCGCGCATCCGGCCTACCGGCCCCACGACCTCCTGCTGGGACTGGACGCGGGCGGCATCATCCCTACTCTCGCGGTGGCCTGGGCGAGCGAGAGCCGCTACCGCATTGCCTGGAAGGTCAACCTCGACCTGCCCGAAAAGCTGGTCTTCCATGAACCCCACGCCCGGCGATTGGAGGTATTCGCCTACGGCCGCTTCACCGGACAGCGCATCCTCATCGTCGACGACGAAATCACAACCGGGCTCACCCTCATCAACCTCGTCACCGCGCTCCGCGACGCCGGAGCCGAGATCACCGGCGTGCTCTGCCTCGTCGAGGACACCGTGGGAGGCGGGCGCGAGCTGCTCGAACAGTACGAGGTGCCACTGTGCGTACTGACCACGCTCTGATCCCCACCGACCGCCCGATCTGCAGGCACGGCGGGCAGACGTTCGTCCGGCGCGAGCAGGCACCGCTTGGTCGGCTCCTGCCCTACCGGCGATCAAACGGAGAGCGGCCGCCGCCGCAAAGGGCGCTCGGCACTGTGCGTGAGAACGGCTGGCAAATCGACCTCGGCACTCGCGGGCTCGGCGATGTGCTGCTGGGGCTCGCCATGGCCCAAGCGCTCCACGAGGCAAGCCGCGACCAGTTCTCTCACCTCGCCTACGTCGGCCCCCGCGCGGACCTGCTCGTCCGCTGCACCCTGCCGCTCGACGCCACGCCCGCAAACGGCCCACACTCGATCACCACCGACGGCCCGGCCCTCATCAGGTTCGACGCCATCCCGGAGAACCCCCCGGCGAGGCTCGACCTCGTCGACGCCGAAGTGGTCCAGGTCCACGCCTCACTGCCGATGCGCTACTACCTCGACGTCGAACAGTCCCTCGGAGTACGGCTACCCGCCGATACCGACCCCTGCCCGCGATTCCGCTCCACCGTGACCACACCGGCGCCGTACCACGTGTTGTTCGTGTCCACGACGAGCCGGCCGGACCGCAAGGACTACGGCATCGACAAGTTCGATGCCGTCGCGGCCCGCCTCGCCGTCCGCCAGCCCGACGCCCCGTGGCGCTTCAGCTTGATCACCGCACCAGACCAGCCGGCACCGGCATCGATCTCACAGATTGAGGTGATCCAGGGGCCACCGGCCGTGGACTGCCTCGACCTGTTCGCCCGCGCCGAACTGGTCGTCGGCAACGACACCGGGCTGACCCACCTCGCCGCCCTGACCACACGACCGGACAGCACCGGACCTACCGTGGTTGGCCTGTACGGACGGCACGGCCACGCCAAGTGGATCACTGGCTCCCCACGCCATCATGCGGTAGCGACGCCGTTCTCGCAGCTCATGTCGGTCGCGGACGCATGCCCGGTTCGCGACGGCTACGACGACACCGTCTGGTCCACCGCCAGCGACCTGCGCACGATACCGGCCGAGCTGGTCGCCGACTTCGCTGGCCGGTGCGCAGGCTGGTGGGACTCATGATCCGTGTCAGCCGCTATCGGCGGTTCACCGCCAACCACACCCTCCACCTCGACGTCCGCGCACGGCGCCTGTTCGTCAAGATCAACCCAGACCGCGAAGAGGCCGCTGCCGAGGTCGCCGGATACCGGCGAATACACGACCACTACCCCCTGCCGGCCCTGCACGCATACCGCCACGTCGGTCGTTGGGCAGTAACCGTGTACGAACGGCACGGCCCTGACCAGCCCGACAGCGGCCTGCTCCTCGATGCCATCACGACCGCCGAGGGCGGCGCGCTCGCCAGCCTCGACCACGGACTCGACCGCATCCTTGAGCGCTACCGGCACGTCATCGGCTCGACGGTGCGCCACCTGCCCGCCTCGCAAACGGTCGGAAAGCTCTATCGAGACCGGCTCCGACCGGGCGGTCGGCTCGACCAGTACTACGGCGGCAACCCCGTCCTGCTGAAAACACCCGACGGCGCCGAGATGCGGTGCAGCGACCTGCGCGAGACGACGCTCGTCGTCAACGGTCACCCTCGACGGCTCGACTTCCACGCGCTCACCGCCGGCCTCCGCACCGCCCTACACCCGGACCAACGGGTCTGGGCAGCAACGACACAGGGCGATCCCACCGACTTCAACATCGGGCTCGACCAGGATCAGCAGCCAATCTGGTTCGACTACGACACCGGCGGACTCAACGCCCTACCCGGCGAAATCGCCTGCTTCCTCTGGTACCAACGACTGCACGGCGCATGGCTCGTACCGCGCTACAACCCCAACGCCTTCACCGACCACCGAACGGCACTGGCCGAAGCCGTCAAACCGCGGGTCCGCCTGGCAACCCTGTCGGCCCGAACGATCGCGATCGACTACCAGCATCGGCCGTCGGCGGCCCGCCGGCACACAATCGCCCGGTACCTCGATCAACTCGCCCGACCACTCGCGGCCACCGCCGGCACCGACCTGCTCACGTGGCTGCGGCCGTACCTCGCCATGCGCCTGCTGGCCGTCTACCCACTGCACCAGATGGATCCCGCAGACGCCGCGCTGTCGCTCGGCCTGCTCGCCGAACTCTACTCACCCGAAGTCGAACTGGATCATCTTCTGGGCCTCACCAGCCCCGCACCATCGGAGCAGACCCATGAACCGTGACGTCGCGATCGTGACCGGCGCTGGCAGCGGCATCGGAGCCGACATCGCGGCCCGCCTCGCCCCCGACTTCGACCTCATCCTGACCCACCGGCAGAACGACGACGACCTTGCCACCGTCATCGAGTCGGCCCATCGCAGCGGCGCACGTACCAGCACGATCACAGGCGACCTGACACTGCCCGAGACGCAGAAAGCGTTCCAATCCACGGTCGACGCCAACGCCGGCCGAGTCGCGGCCCTGGTCAGCAATGCCGGTGCGTACCCGCGGATCCCGTGGCGCCAACTGGACCTCGACGCGCTGCGCGACCAGCTCGAACTCAACCTGGTCACCCACGCCGCGTGCATCCGGGCTGTCACGCCCGCCCTGGTCGCGAAGGGCCGTGGTCGGATCGTCGCGGTCTCCTCTATCCTGACCCAGCTCGGTCGCGTCGATCTCGCCGGTTACATCGCGGCCAAGAACGGCCTGGAGGGGCTCGTCCGCGCCCTCGCCCGCGAACTCGGGCCGCACAACATCACCGTCAACACCGTACGCCCAGGCTCCATCGAGGTTCCCGCCGAGCACGCGGTCGTGGAGCACCACGCCAGCATGGTGCAGCGGCAACTCGACCGGCAGTGCGTCAAGCGGCGTGGCCAACCGGCAGACGTGGCCGCTGCTGTCGCGTTCCTGCTCTCGTCTGCGGCCGGTTTCATCACCGGGCAAGCGCTCAACGTCGACGGCGGCTGGCACCTGACATGAACCGCGTCCTCTGGATCCGCCACGGCACCAGCCTCGACGGCCTCTGTCGGCCGCACGCCCACGCCCGGCCGGAGACGCCCTTGACGCTGCGCGGAGTCGCCGAGATCGCCACCGCAGCCCGCGACCTGCGCGACCGGAACATCAGGCCGGACCTGATCCTGACCAGCCCTCTCCCCCGCGCCACCACCAGCGCCGCGATCCTCGCCGAGATCCTCGGCGCAACGCTCGCGCCACCGGATCCGCTCTACGCCGAATGGCGTGCGCCCGACTGCGTACTCGGCATCGGCCAGGACGACTATCCGAGGGAGTACCAGGCATGGCGCGACGAGCGCTTCCGCCACCCAGAGTCAGCTCTACCGGGCGGAGAGAGCCTGGCCGCACTCCAACGGCGCGCAAGATCAGCAGCATCGCTCAGCCAGGACCAGACCGGCCCGCACAGCCTGACGCTCATCGTGTCTCATCGCGTCTTCATCGGTGCGGTGGCTGCGAGCGCCACCGACGCCCGCAGCCCTCAAGGAACATTTCGAACAGCAAGAAATTTCAGCCTTGGCCCAGCTGCGATCTGGCCCTTATAACTCACGCCGAAAGCAGAGCCTCTTCGTTGCGGGTGATGAACTCCTTAAGCACATCTGGCCTGAGATCCACAGCGGGCAGCTTGTCGATCGCTACCCGGTCGATCTCGTAGCCTCCACGAGACGGATCAGTAAACTCCTGCCCGGTACGCGCGTCTTCCCTCAGTCGAGTTAGCCGACACGCGAAGAAATGCTGTACGGAAACTCCCTCACCATCTGGCGCGGTGATCAGGAATACCTGAGCAAATCGGTCGGCTTCCGCGCCCAACTCCTCGTGCAACTCGCGGCGCAACCCTGCCTCCAATGAGGCATCCGTTGACTCCAGACCCCCACCCGGCGTGGTCCAATATGGCACCTGACCAGGCTTGGTTCGCTTGATCAATACTAGGCGATCATCATCGTCCAGAAGGATCGCCCGCACTGATCTACGTACGATTCGACGCACCATTTGCCCCTATCCGCGTACAGCAGGACTCGTACTGAACCTACCCGGTCGCAGCACCTGCACACAACGACAAACTACATTGGCCGCCACGATGCCCGCGTGTCGCGTTACCTGCCGTGTAGATGCCAACTTGTAGGGGCGAAGCACGACCCCGCAGAAAAGAACTCCTGACCACCGCTCGCTTATAGGCTTGCATTACAAGGTCCCGTCACTGTCCCGGTCTTCGTTTCTCACCCATTGCGTCGTCACCGAAGTAGCATCCATCTGTTGGTAAGTTGTGGTCCTATGCCTGCCCCGGTCACCAAGGTTCCCGTCGAGCTACTGGCCGCGCTCCGCCGCGCCCATAGCGGCCCTTCTGCCGGCCTCGACGGTGCGCTGCTCACACTATCCCTACGCCCGCTCTCCGGTGGACGACAGAACCACGTCTATCTATGGACACCGCATGGCGGCCCCGAAGTGGTCGTGAAGCTCTATCACAAAGCCGATGACCGCCGCCGCGTCGACCGGGAGTGGGCGGCCCTGTCTCTGCTCGCCACCCACCGGGTCCGCGACGTGCCCGTCCCGCTGTGGATTGATCCGGACCCGAACCTGCCAGCCCTCGGGATGACCCCGCTGCACGGCGAGCCCCTCTGCGATGCCGCTGACCGACGAACCGCGCTTCAGGGCCTGGCCTACACCACCGCCCGAATTCAAGCCGTCCCACTGGCTGGCCTGCTCGCCGACCTGCCGCGCATCGACTCCGCCGATCACTACATCCATCGTTTGAGGGGCCCCTGGCCCGAACTACTCGCCGCCCACGGCAACGACCGGCTGACCCCCATCATGCAGCACCTACTCACCGCCTGGCGGAGAAGCGGCGACGGCGATCTTCTGTCCGAGCCTGCCGCACCGGTCTTCTCCCGCGGCGACTCCAATCTCCTCAACTGGTTACGTACCGACGGCGGGGCCAGCGCATGCGTCGACTTCGAGTTTTCGGGATACAGCGACGTCGCCTTCGACGCCGCTGACCTCATCGAACACATCAGCAGCCGAAGCATCCCGGACACCATCTGGACGGGCCTGCTCCCCGAACTCGGTGTCGACCACACCAATCATCCCCGGTTCACCGCAGCGCAGCGCACGTGCGCCCTGCGATGGCTCGCCATCCTGTGGAAGCAGCGTGAACGCCGCGTCGAAGAGTTCACCGCCCAACACGAACGCGTCGAGCTCCTCTTCAGCACCGCCAACCCCTATATCCAGCTCCGATAGCAAGATCCGCTCTGGGACCATCCGCAGCCGGGCCGCAACCCTGGCCTTCGCCAACTCCACGAGGTACGGCATGGGAGGGGCATCCGGGTACCTACTGACCCGTGCCCTACGACGACAGCATGGTGGGCATCGCCGACGACCGGACCCTCGGCGAGCGCCTCCAGGATCAGAAACTCACCACACGCCGGCAACGGGAGCACACCGTTCGCCGCCGGGGCTGACCCGAGGCCGGGGCATCTGACAACGACGGAAGGACGTCATGCCCGAGAAAACCATCAAGGACAAAGCGCTCTGCTACATCGTGCGGGACGGGCGCCTGCTCGTCTTCCGGCACGTCGACTACAGCTACGAAGAAGTGGGCATCCAGGTGCCGGCGGGCAGCGTCCGCGTTGGCGAAACCCCGGAAGACGCGGCGCTGCGCGAGGCCCGCGAGGAAACCGGGCTCAAACACTTCAAGCTCGTCCGCAAGCTGGGCGAGGTCGAGTACGACATCAGCCCGCACCGGTTCGAGATCCAAAGACGTCACGTCTTCCACCTCGAACCCACCGAGCCGACCCCTGAACGGTGGCCGAGCCAGGAAGATCACGATGGCGAGCAGGAGCCTACCCGCTTCGAGTGCTTCTGGGTGCCGCTGGAAGCGGCACATATCCTGCAGTCCGGTCAGGGTGCACTGCTGGGCCGACTCTTCGACTAACCAGATCCGGCTCCGGTCCACGGGGACGGCTGCCTGTCCCCAGGGCGGGCAAGCGGTCCAACCGCTCCCGAGCACCCGGCGAGCACCCGGCCCGGCCGTGAACACGAGAATGGCTCCGACTCCGGGGTGCAGCCCCAGGCCAGAGCCGTGATCATCGGTGGGCCGCCTGGGACTCGAACCCAGAACCCGCGGATTAAAAGTCCGCTGCTCTGCCCATTGAGCTAACAGCCCCGCTAGTCGTACAGGCTACCGGACCGTGGGCGGTTCCAGCGCCGGGTTAAGTCCGGTAACTTAGCGAGTCGATCACTTTACGGACAGCGACGATGAGGCAAGCTGCAAGCGTCGCCCATCGACCAGCATGGTCACAAGCGGTGAGTCATACATTGGCCAACCCGATTACGGAGAGAGATCAATAAGTAACACTCTGAATACAGCTCGGGTATCGAGACCCTTGCATGTATTCCAGGAGGTCAACTTGACCCGGTCAACCCTGCCCACTGTTCGACGGAGGATCGCCCGTCGGGCGTTCGTCGCCGTGGCCGCCGTCGCCCTGCTCGTCGCCGGCACGACCGCGGCGTCCGCCAAGCCGATCTCACCGGCGACGGAACCGGCCGGAGCGGTGCCCGGTGACTATCGCACCTGGACCGACCTGTTCGCCGCCCAGGAGAGGCTGAACGCCGCAGCGGAGAAGATCTCGGCGAACGCCGGTGCCGGCCTGGCCGGCATCGTCGCCGCTCCGGAGAACCGCGAGCTTCGGGTCTACTGGAAGGGAGCCGTTCCCGCCGTGCTGACCGGTCTCGCCGCCACCACCGGCGTACCGGTCACGTTCAAGCCGGCGAAGTTCAGCATGCGCGAGATGGGCGCGGAGGCCGCCCGGCTCGCCGCGCTGCCCGGCGTCGCCTCGGCCGGCCCGAAGGCGGACGGTAGCGGCGTCAGCGTGACGCTCGTTCGCGGTTCGGAGTCGAGCGCCCGCGCCACGGTGGCCGGCGGCGCGAGACTGCCGGTCGACTACACGGTCGGTGACCGGGTCGAGCTGATGCTCGGCCGGCAGGCCGACACCACGCCCTTCTGGGGCGGGGCCCGCTACAACACCCCCGTCGGTGGCTGCAGCACCGGCTTCGCCGTCTCCTGGGCCGGCGCGAACAGGATCATCAGCGCGGGTCACTGCGGCTCCAACGGCCAGAACGCCACGGTACCGGGCTGGGGCACGGCGGGCCCGATCATCAACGACAACGACTCCCGCGACACCCTGATGATCAACGCCTCCACCTCGGGTCGGATCTACACCGGGGCGTACAACGCCTCGACCAGCGTCGGGGTCGGCGGAGCCGTCTCCGACTTCGTCGGCAACATCATCTGCACCGGTGGGGCCTCCAGCGGTGAGCACTGCAACATCCAGGTCCAGGCCGTCAACCAGTACGTCAACGTCGGCTACGTCATCGGCCCGATGACGTACGGCGTCCAGCTCAACGGCACCTGCGCCGTCGCGCCCGGCGACAGCGGCGGTCCGGTCTACTCGTACCGGGCCGACGGGCGGGTCGACGCGCGCGGCACCGTCTCCGCCGGTACCTCCAACGTCTCCTGCCCCGGCGTCTCGCCGGTCGGCTCCACCATCGTCTTCTACGCACCGCTGCTCGGCGGCTCCGGCTACGTCGGATCGCTGAACTTCTACGGCGCGGCCATCGTCACCGGCTGAGCCGGCTCCGGTACCGCACGGCGGGGGTGGGTCGGTGCGCCGGCCCACCCCCGCTCGGCGTGCGCACGGCCGTCACCGAGACCGGAGTACGACGTCCTTGCTGAGGTCGCCCCAGCCCGCCTCGCGGGCCTCGGCGATGATGTCGCGCAGTTGCGGGGTGTCGACCCGGTGCTCCCGTCCGGCACGCAGGACCGAGACCGCGAACCCGGCACCGAGGTACTTGAGCAGCTCGTCGTCGGCGTGCATCACCTCGCAGATGCCGGCCGTCCGGCGGCCGTGCAGCAGGCCGGCCATCCCCTCCAGGGCCGCCCGCTCGTGCCCCTCCACGTCGATTTTGAACAGCAGCGATTCGCCGTCGTGGAGTCGTATCCGCTCGTCGAGCCGGAAGCACTCCACGGCCACCCCGTGCTCGCCCGGTACCCGCAGCGAGGCGGTGCCGGAGTGTTCGTGGAAGTTGAGCCGGGCCGTACCCGGCGCGTCGCTGGCGGCACCGGCGTGCAGCACGATCCGCGGGTAGTCGGCCGCCGCCCGTTCGACCGTGGCCCGCAACCTGACCAGCACCGCCGGGTTCGGCTCGACCAGGTGCAGCTCGCGCAGCCCGTCGTACCGGGTGGAGAACGCCACCTCGCCGTAGTTGGCACCCACGTCGAGCGCGACCGTGGGCCGCAGCTCGCCGACCAGCCGGCGCCAGGTCGCCACCGCGCTGCGGTCGAGGTTGCCGCGGTAGACCGCGAGCAGCACCCCGCGCGAGTCGGCCGGGTCGGCGTGCATCAACACCCCGATCTCGTTGCGGAACGCCCCGGCCCGGGCCCGCAGCGCGGTACGCCGGGCCGCGATGCGGACGCGCTGTCCGCCGGACTTGTGGAACGCACGCCGCAGTACGGAGCGGAGCTTCGCCATGCCGGTCTTCCCTTCGCCTGCTTCGCCGCACCATCTCTCGGAACGAGTCAGGCGGGCGGAAGCGACGACCGTTTCGGCGATATCTCACTTTCCAGCATGGAAATAGGTAATTGCACCGAGGCGCGCTCCCCCGGGACGGCGACGGCAGGCGCGGGCCCGGGACGAAACGGCCGGGGCGGGTAACCGACGGCAGAGGCGGGATACGACGGCGGGGCGCCCCACCCGCAGGTGGAGCGCCCCGCCGTCGGTGCCGCGATCGGGCCGCCGCGATCAGGCCGCCGCGAGCGTGGTGCCGTGCTCCGCGCCCAGCCCGCCGAGGTCGTCGGCGGGGCGCAGCGCCAGCGCCAGCACGTCCGCCACGTCGGCGAGCGTGTGTACGGTCAGCTCCTCGCGTACCTCGGCCGGCAGGTCGTCCAGGTCCGGCTCGTTGCGCGCCGGGATGATGACCTCGGTGAGGCCGGCCCGGTGCGCGGCGAGCAGCTTCTGCTTCACCCCGCCGATCGGCAGGACCCGACCGGAGAGGGTCACCTCGCCGGTCATGCCGAACTCGGGGCGTACCGGTCGGCCGGAGGCGAGCGACGCCAGCGCGGTGACCATCGTGATGCCCGCGCTGGGGCCGTCCTTCGGCACCGCCCCGGCCGGCACGTGCAGGTGGATCCGGCGCCCGGCGAGGGCGTTCGGGTCCAGACCGAGGGCCCGGCCGTGCGAGCGCAGGTACGAGAGCGCGATCTGCGCGGACTCCTTCATCACGTCGCCGAGCTGTCCGGTGAGCGTCAGGCCGGGCTCACCCTCCATGCTCGTCGCCTCGATGAAGAGCACGTCACCGCCGGCACCCGTGACGGCCAGTCCGGTCGCCACCCCCGGTACGGCGGTACGCTCCGCCGACTCGGGCGTGAACCGGGGCCGACCCAGGTACGTCTTCAGGTTCTCGGCGTCGACGCGTACCGGTCCCTCGCTGGTGGCGAGCGCGACCGCGACCTTGCGCAGGATCCGCGCCAGGGCGCGCTCCAGCTGGCGTACCCCCGCCTCGCGGGTGTGCTCGGCGGCGATCTTGGCCAGCGCCTCGTCGGCGATCGAGACCTCCTCGGCGGTCAGGCCGGCCCGCTCCAGCTGCCGGGGCAGCAGGTGGTCGCGGGCGATGGCGACCTTCTCCTCCTCGGTGTAGCCGTCGAGCGTGACCAGCTCCATCCGGTCCAGCAGCGGCCCGGGGATGGTGTCGACCACGTTGGCGGTGGCGAGGAAGAGCACGTCGGAGAGGTCCAGGTCGACCTCCAGGTAGTGGTCCCGGAACGTGTGGTTCTGCGCCGGGTCGAGGACCTCCAGCAGGGCGGCGGCCGGGTCACCGGCGTAGCCCGCCGAGATCTTGTCGACCTCGTCGAGGAGCACCACGGGGTTCATCGAGCCGGCCTCGCGCAGGGCGCGCACGATCCGGCCGGGCAGCGCGCCGACGTAGGTACGCCGGTGGCCGCGGATCTCGGCCTCGTCGCGTACGCCGCCGAGCGAGACCCGGACGAACTTGCGGCCGAGCGCCCGCGCCACGGACTCGCCGAGGCTGGTCTTGCCGACTCCGGGCGGGCCGGCCAGCGCCAGTACGGCACCGGAGCCGCGACCGCCCACGACCTGGAGGTTGCGCGCCGCGCGCCGGTTGCGCACGGCGAGGTACTCCAGGATGCGCTCCTTCACGTCGTCCAGGCCGGCGTGGTCGGCGTCGAGCACCGCACGCGCCGCGGCCAGGTCGGTGTTGTCCTCGGTACGCGTGGTCCACGGCATCTCCAGCACCGTGTCCAGCCAGGTACGGATCCAGCCCGCCTCCGGGGAGGCGTCGCTGGCCCGTTCGAGCCGGCCCACCTCGCGCATGGCCGCCTCGCGGACCTTCTCGGGAAGGTCGGCGGCCTCGACCCGGGAACGGTAGTCGGCCGAGCCGTCGGGCTCGTCCTCGCCCAGCTCCTTGCGGATCGCGGCGAGCTGCTGGCGGAGCAGGAACTCGCGCTGGGACTTCTCCAGCCCCTCGCGTACGTCGGTGTTGATCCGCTCGGTGACCTCCTGCTCGGCCAGGTAGTCCTTGACCCAGCCGACCAGCAGTTCGAGCCGGGCGGTCACGTCCGGCGCGGCGAGCAGTTCGATCTTCTGTTCCAGGGTGAGCCAGGGCGCGTAGCCGGCCGAGTCGGCCAGCTCGGAGAGGTCGGTCATCCGCTCGACGGCGTCGATGACCTGCCAGGCGCCGCGCTGCTGGAGCAGGGAGGTGACCAGGGCCCGGTACTCGCGGGCCAGTTCCTTGGCCTTGCCGGCGGGCGCCGGCTCGGTGATCTCGTTGGCCTCGACCCAGAGGGCGGCGCCGGGGCCGGGTACGCCCGAGCCGATCCGGGCGCGGGCGAGGCCACGCACCACGGCGGCGGGTTCCCCGTCGGGCAGCCGGCCGACCTTCTCGATCGTGGCGATGGTGCCCACGGAGCCGTACTCCCCGTCTACGCGGGGCACGGCGAGGAGCTTCTTGTCGCCGCTCGCGCGGGCGGCGTCGACGGCCGCCTGGGTCGTCGGGTCCAGGGTCACCGGAATGACCATGCCCGGCAGCAGGACGGCGTCGGTAAGCGGAAGAACCGGAAGAGTTGCCATCGAACACCTGCTATCGGATTGAGGTTGAGCCTGTACGACTCAAGTCCGTACCGGTGCCCGGTGTTCCGCCCTGTGATCCAGACCACCTCAAGATCCGGACCCGCCCCCGCGATCTAGGGCAAATCCTCGTGATTAGAGATCAACTCACGGAGATTTGCCCTAGATCGACGGGTCTTGGCGGCTAGCGCAGGTCCGGCACCTGGCGCGGGTCGCGCGGGGCGGTACGGGCCTCGGCCCGCTCGCTCGGCGCGGTCGTGACGTGCGGCGCCACCGTCGGGGCGGGCAGCCCGACCGGCCCGGCGACCGGCAGGGTCAGCCGGCTACGCCCGAGGTCGACCTGGACCGTGGCGTCCTGGTCGTCGACGTTGGTGTACTCCGGGTCGCTCTGGCTGAGCACCAGCCCGAGCGTGTGCCCGGCCGGCACGACCGCCTCGTACGCGTCGAGCGGGACGTCGACCGTGTACCACCGGTCCGGCCGCAGCGGGGTGGTGAAGCGCAGCGAGGTGTGGTGCGCGGCGTCCAGCCAGCCCCGGGTCAGTACGGCGTGGTCGGCGGTGACCGTGTTCTCCGCGGTGTCCCGGTAGCAGCCGTCGTCGGTGGCGCTCGACTGCCCCCAGCACGACTCGGTGGTCAGCGTCCGTACGCCCTCGGAGGCGAAGTAGTTGATCCGGGTGGCCGTACCGTAGTCGACCAGGCGGGCGGTCAGCTCGGTGGTCGGCCGGTCGACCCGGATCCGCAGCCGCACCGACGGGCTGCCGGAGATCCGCAGCGGGGCGGTCAGCGGCCCGGAGAGGAAGGCGAGTCGCCCGGCGCGGGCGGTGTTCGGGTCGGTGACCTGCTCGTCCTCGCTCAGCGACTCGTCGGTGTAGGCGCGTACGGTGCCGGGGCTGGCGCCCCGTCCGCCGAGCGTGCCGGTGGTGCCGTCGCCGCCACCGAGCGCCACCTGCACCGGCCGGGCGCCCTTCGCCGGCCAGTCGGCCTCGTCGGTCCAGACGCCGGGGCTGGTCTCGATGCTGGCCTTCGGCTCCCGGTCCACGCCGTTGCGCAGGCCCTGCAACCAGTAGTCGAACCAGCGGTGCAGGGTCCGCACCCACTCGGCGCGCCGTACGTCGAAGGGGTCCTCGTGCCCGGTCTGGTGGATCCAAATCTTGCGCGGTACGCCCC
Source organism: Micromonospora sp. NPDC049559 (assembly GCF_040676675.1). NCBI lineage: Bacteria > Bacillati > Actinomycetota > Actinomycetes > Micromonosporales > Micromonosporaceae > Micromonospora > Micromonospora sp. NPDC049559. The sequence goes on from NZ_JBFAPK010000001.1 coordinate 202,731, forward strand.
GCTCGGCGAGCGCGTCCCACCAGGGGGCGAACTGCGAGGTCGGCACGTTCAGGTCGTTGATACCGTGCACCACGAAGACGCTCGCCCGCACCTTGCCGGCGTCCTTGCGGTAGTCCCGCTCGGCCCAGTAGGCGTTGTAGTCCCCGGTGGACTCGCCGCTGTCGGCGCGCAGCCGGGCCAGGGTCGCCGCGCACGCCTCGTCCGGGCGCCCGTTGACGTACGAGTGCAGGTAGGCGGGGTAGTCGCTGGCCCGGAGCACGCCGTTGAAGCGCTGGTAGCCGTACCAGCTGGAGATCGCCGAGATCGGGACGATGGTGGCCAGCCCCGGTACGCCCGTGGCGGCGACGCCGTTGGCGATCGAGCCGTCCCAGGACTTGCCGATCATCCCGACCTTGCCCGTCGTCCAAGCGCTCGCGCTGACCGGGCGGCCGTCGGCGGTGAAGCCCTTGGCCCGGCCGTTCAGCCAGTCGATGACCGCCTTGGCGCCGGTCACCTCGGCCCGGCCGCCCACGTCCTCGCAGCCGGTGGAGCGGCTGGTGCCGCTGAGGTCGACGGCGGCGAAGGCGTAGCCACGCGGTACGAAGTAGTTGTCGTAGAAGAGCGGGAACTTGGTGATCAGCCCGTCGGCGTCGTACTGCTTCAGCTCGCTCTCGTTGCCCCTACCGCAGCACTGGTAGTACGGCGAGGCGTCCATGACGACCGGCACCTTCACCCCGGCCGCGGCGGCCTCGCGGGGCCGCACCAGGTCCACGGCGATCCGGTCGCGGACCCCGTCACCGTCGGAGTCCATCGGCGCCTCGACCCAGACGCTCTCCCGGATCGCCTGCTCGTACGAGTAGACCGGAACGGTCTCGTCGCCGACGACGTGCGGCGGGCGCTTACCGTGCGCGGCGGCGGGTGCGGGCGCGGCGACGCCGGCGACGAGCGCCGCGGCGGCGACCATCGCGGCGCCGGCCGCGCCGACCCGTTTCGATCTGGACGATGGCACGAGCTTCATGGACAGTCCTCCTCGTCCCTGCGGCGGGACCGCCACCCGTCCGGCGGGGACTTTCGGATCGGACCGGCCGGCAACGCCTCGCGCGTCCGGCGGCCCCGGCGTACGTGCGGCGGCCGATCGCCCTATTTCACCGCACCGATGTTCCGGCGTACAGCAATACCGTCGGCTAGATGATGTTGACGAGATGATCACCAGCGGGCTACGGCGCTGGTGTCGACCGACAGATCGGCGCGGATCGGCGGCGGGGTGGCGGCGGGCTACGGCGCTGGTGACGGCCGACAGATCGGCGCGGATCGGCGGCGGGGTGGCGGCGGGCTACGGCGCTGGTGACGGCCGACACCGGAGCGGGCCGACACATGGTCCGCGCATGGATACCCGTCGCTCGGCCCCGCCGCTAGCGTCGACCCACGCCGCGCCACCACCCCCGACCCGCGCCGCCGCGTATCCCCCGCCGGCGCGCGCCGCGCCACCACCCCCAGCCCGGCCGGCGTGAAGGAGTTCCGTGATGAGGTTCCCGACCCGTACCGCCACCGCCCTGGCGGCGGCGCTGCTGATCGCCGCGCCGGCCACCGCCGCCCCCGCCGGCGCCGCCCCGTCGTCCCCCGGCGCCCCGTCGACCGCCGGCACCCCGTCGACCGCCGGCGCCGTGGGCGGCACGGGCACCGACGCCGGCGTCCTGGCCACCAACCCGTACACGAAGGCCCCGGTCGCCGGGTCGCTGGGCAGCTACAACATCTCCGGCGTCTACGTGGCCGGCGTCTCGGCCGGGGCGTACCTGGCCACCCAGTTGCAGGTGGCGTACTCCGGGCAGATCCGGGGCGCCGCGCTCTTCTCGGCCGGGCCGTACTACTGCGCCCAGAACAACGTGGCCCAGTCGCTCTACGGCTGCATGGACAACGCCTGGCCGACGTACCTGGCGAACCTTGAGGCGTACACCCGGACCTGGGCCGGGTACGGCTGGGTCGACCCGGTACGCAACCTGAGCGGCCGGCCGGTCTACGTCTTCCACGGCAACAGCGACACCACGATCAAGAGGTCGGTCAACGACGACCTGGTCCGCTACTTCCAGGACTTCGGCGCCAGCGTGCAGTACGACAGCGGCTCCTCGGCCGGGCACGCCTGGGTCACCCCGTACGGCACCGGCGGCTGCTCGGTCACCGCCTCGCCGTACCTCAACAACTGCGGGACCGATCCGCAGAACGCCTTCCTGCGCAAGCTCCTCGGCTCGGTCAACCCGGCCAACACCGGCCCGCTCGGCGGCACCCTGGTCAGCTTCGGCCAGAGCACCTTCGCCACCACCGGCAACGCCGCCACCGTGAGCATGGGCGGGACGGGCTTCGCCTACGTACCGTCGGCCTGCGCGGCCGGCCAGTCGTGCCGCCTGCTGGTCGCCCTGCACGGCTGCCAGCAGGGCTACTCGGCCGTCGGCACCGCCTTCGTCGACCGGGCCAACCTCAACCAGTACGCGGACACCAACAACATCGTGGTGCTCTACCCGCAGGCCACCGCCTCGGCCACCAACCCGAACGGCTGCTGGGACTGGTGGGGCTACCTGGGCGCCACCAGCTACCCGATCAAGGGCGGCCCGCAGTTGGAGACCGTGATGAACATGATCCGCCGCGCCGACGGCTGAGCCGGCCGACGAGGGGCCGCCGTCAGCCGCGCTTCATCAGGCGGCCGATGGCGGCCATCATCTCGGTGGCCATCTCGTCGGCCCGCCCCTCGGCGGCGCCCTCGTGCATGCAGTGCCGGGCGTGCCCGTCCAGCAACCCGAGGGCGACCTTGTCCAGGGCGGCCTGGATCGCCGAGATCTGGGTGAGCACGTCGATGCAGTAACGGTCGTCCTCGACCATCCGCTCGATGCCGCGTACCTGGCCCTCGACCCGGCGCAGCCGGGCCAGCAACTGGTCCTTGGTCGCGGTGTATCCGCGGGTCGGCGGGTCGGTCGGCGGCGTCATGCGGCAATCATAGCTAACCCCCCTGGGGTATCCGGCCGGCCCGTCCGCCGTCCGTCCGCCGTCCGTCCGCCGTCCGTCCGCCGCCCGTCCGCCCGCCGTCGGCCCGCCGGGCGGCTCGCCAGCGTACCGGTCGGGGCGGCGGCGTACCGGCTCTGGCGGGCTGCGCCATGATGCTCGGGTGAGCCGTACCGGATCTCCAGCGACCGGGGCCGACCGGGCACCCGGGCCCACCCCCGCCCCGCTGCGCGACGGCGGCCCGACCGCGACCGGCCGGCCACCGGGGGCCGTGCTGGAGGCGGTGCTGGAGCGGATCACGTACGCCAACGAGGAGACCGGCTACACGATCGCCCGGGTGGCGACCGAGCGGAGCGGAAGCGACCTGCTCACGGTGGTCGGCTCGCTGCTCGGGGTGCAGCCCGGCGAGAGCGTACGGCTGGTCGGGCGCTGGGGTTCGCATCCGAAGTACGGGCGGCAGTTCGAGGTGCACTCGTACACCACCGTGCTGCCGGCCACGATCCAGGGGATCGAGCGCTACCTCGGATCCGGGCTGATCAAGGGCATCGGCCCGAAGATGGCGGCCCGGATCGTCGGGCACTTCGGCGCCGACACGCTGACCGTGATCGAGCGGGAGCCGGGCCGGCTGGTCGAGGTGCCGGGCCTGGGGCCCAAGCGGACCAAGATGATCGGTACCGCCTGGGAGGAGCAGAAGGCGATCAAGGAGGTGATGGTCTTCCTCCAGGGCGTCGGGGTCTCCACCTCGCTGGCGGTACGGATCTACAAGAAGTACGGGGACGGCTCGATCTCGGTGGTCCGCAACGAGCCGTACCGGCTGGCGGCGGACGTCTGGGGCATCGGGTTCCGTACCGCCGACACCATCGCCCAGGCGGTCGGCATCCCGCACGACAGCCCGCAGCGGGTCCGGGCCGGCCTGCAGTACACCCTCTCCGAGGCCGCCGACAACGGGCACTGCTACCTGCCCGAGCCGAACCTCGTCGCCGACGCCGCCGAGATCCTCCAGGTGCCGGCGGAGCTGGTCCGCGAGTGCCTGACCGGGCTGGTCGCCGACGAGGGGGTGGTCCGGGAGGAGGTCCCCAACCCGCGCCACGAGGGCGGCACCATCCCGGCGGTCTACCTCGTACCGTTCCACCGGGCCGAGTCGGCGCTCGCCGGCAGCCTGCTGCGGCTGCTGGAGAGTCGCGGCGACCGGATGCCGGCCTTCGCGGACGTGGACTGGACGAAGGCGCTGGCCTGGCTGCGCGGCCGTACCGGCGCGGACCTGGCCGAGGAGCAGGAGCAGGCGGTACGCCTCGCGCTGACCTCGAAGGTGGCGGTGCTGACCGGCGGGCCGGGCTGCGGGAAGTCCTTCACCGTCAAGTCGATCATCACGCTCGCGGCGGCGAAGAAGGCGAAGATCACCCTGGCCGCGCCGACCGGCCGGGCCGCCAAGCGGATGACCGAGCTGACCGGGCACCCGGCCGCGACCGTGCACCGGCTGCTGCAACTGCGGCCCGGCGGCGAGCCCACCCACGACCGGGACAACCCGATCGACGCCGACCTGGTGGTGGTGGACGAGGCGTCGATGCTCGACCTGATCCTCGCGAACAAGCTCGTCAAGGCGGTCGCGCCCGGCGCGCACCTGCTCCTGGTCGGCGACGTCGACCAGCTTCCGTCGGTCGGCGCCGGCGAGGTGCTGCGCGACGTGCTCGCCGCCGAGTCGATCCCCCGGGTACGGCTGACCAAGATCTTCCGGCAGGCCCAGGAGTCGGGCGTGGTGGTCAACGCCCACCGCATCAACGCCGGCCAGGCCCCGGTGCTCGGCCAGTTCCCCGACTTCTTCCTCTTCCCGGTGGACGAGCCGGAGGCGACCGCCGAACTGGTGGTGGACATCGTCGCCCGCCGGGTGCCGCGCAAGTTCGGGCTGCGCCCCCGGGACATCCAGGTGCTCACGCCGATGCACCGCGGACCGGCCGGCGCCGGCAACCTCAACGTCAGCCTCCAGCAGGCGCTCGCCCCGGCCCGCGAGGGCCAGCCGGAACGGCGGCACGGCGCCCGGGTCTTCCGGATCGGCGACAAGGTCATCCAGATCCGCAACAACTACGACAAGGGCGTGGCCGGGGTCTTCAACGGCACCGTCGGCGTCGTCACCGCCCTGTCGGCCGAGGACCGGCAGCTCACCGTCCGCACCGACGAGGACGAGGACATCACGTACGACTTCGACGAGCTCGACGAGCTGCAACACGCGTACGCGATCACGGTGCACCGGTCGCAGGGCAGCGAGTACCCGGCCGTTGTCATCCCGGTGACCATGAGTTCGTACACGCTGCTGCAACGCAACCTGCTCTACACCGCCGTCACCCGGGCGAAGAAGCTCGTCGTCCTCGCCGGCTCGCGCAAGGCGATCGCGATCGCGGTACGCACGGCCGGCACGGGCCGGCGGCACACCGCCCTGACCCACCGCCTCGCGCGGCCCCGGACCGCCCCCGCCTGACGCCGGGCACCATCGGGCGCGTCAGCCGGACGGCTGATCCCCGGTCGAGTCGACCCGCCGCCGACCGGATCGCCGGAGAATAGGCGGTACGCCGAGCGGGCCGCGGCGGTCGGCGCCGGGCGCGTCGGGGGCCGGCGCGCGGCGTCCGGGCGCGGCCGGAGATCGGGGACGGGCATGACCAGGCGCAGCGTCAGCAGCCAGATGGCGGGCAAGCGCCAGGAGATCGAGCGGACCCGCGCCGAGCTCGGCGATACCGTACGGGTCCTGGCGGCCCGGTTCGACCTCAAGGCGCGCGCCCGCGCGCGGGTGGCCCGACTCCGGGCGGACTGCCGGGCCCGGGTGGCCCGGCTCGGGACGCGCGGGCGGGCGACGGTCCGGCGTACCGGCGAGGCCGCCCGCGCGGGGGCGCGGTCCGCCGGGACCGGATTGCGGTCGGTATCGGCCGGGGCGCGCCGGCACCCGGCGGTGACGGTGGGATCGGCCGCGGCCGCCGCCGTGCTCACCGGCCTGACGCTGGAGCTGGCCCGCCGGCGCAGCGGCTCCCCGGCGCGAGCCCGCCCCGGGCGTGTTCGCTCTTCTCGCCCCACAACGTGGGTGTTGTGGAGACGCGGCTGACGATGTGGAGCGGAAGCGAAGAACCGCGTCCGGCGCGTACCCGTTGACTTGAAGTCGCCTTCAACTTGCACGCTGGCCGGCATGAGCGACGGTGTACTGGACGAGGCGTACGAGCGACTGGACGGAACCGGGCCGGAGCGGAACGGCTGGCTCTCCAACCACGCGCCGATGGCGGCCGAGGCACTGGTCCGCGGTGGACACGCGGACCGGGTGCACCGGTGGATCGACGACTACCGGGACCGGCTGGAGGAGCGCCCGCGCGGCATCTCGCCGATCTCGCCCGAGGACTGGCGCGAGCCGCTCGGCGACCCGGTACGGACCGGGGACTGGCTGGACTTCTTCGAGCGGGAGCTGGCCGAGCGGCCCTGGCGGGAGGTGCTCGCCCGGTGGTGGCCGCGCCTGCTGCCCGGGGTCGCGGCCGGCGCGACGCACGGCGTCATCCGGGTCGGTCACGCGGTGCGGGCGTTGCTCGCCGAGGAGACCGGGCCCCGGGTGCGGGAACTCGGCGCCGGGCTCGGCTACTGGGCCGCCCGGTGGCAGCCGCTGGCCCCCGCCGGGCGGGGCCCGTACCCGGCCGGCGACGCCCGGTCGGCGCTGGACGCCGTACCGCGGGTGCCGGACCAGCGCTTCGGCATCCGTACCCGGTTGGCGCAGCTCGCCGAGCTGCCCGACTGGCCCCGCGCGGCCGGCGCGATCCCCGGCGCCCGGGGGACGGACGTCCGGGCGCGGATCGAGGAGATCGTGTCGGCGGCGGTGCTGCGCTTCGGTACGCACGGGCACGGCAACCCCGTGATGCTGGTGCACGCGGCCACGGCGCCGACCGCGATCCTGCGTACCCTCGACGTTCTGCCGGCCGGTCTGCGGCAGCCGAGCCTCGCCGCGGCCTGGGCCGCCACGGCCGCCGTGACCAGCGCCTACTCGCCGGCGCAGGCGCGGCCGATGCCCCCGCGTACCGTCGGCGACGCCGCCGACCTGCTCGCCCGGGCGGCGCACGACCGCGACGCGCACGGGATCAAGTTCGCGGACGCGGCCGTGGACGTCTTCCGGCGTACCGGCGACCAAGCCGCGCTCGACGTGGGCGCCTACGCGGTCGGCTTGATCGCCGGGGACGGCTAGGCGTCCTCTCCCGGGTCGGCCGGCCGGCTGCGCAGCACCGCCTCGAAGACCTTGGCCAGCTCGGCCGCGTCCTCGCCCGCGTGGTGCGTGTGCGGCAGGCCGGTGAGGCCGAGCTCGTGCTTGATGCCGCCCTTGCCGGTGCTGGCCCACTCGCGGCCGGTCAGCCCCATCCAGTAGCTGCGCAGGTCGATCCCGGAGCCGGTGGTACCGAACGGGCTGTTGCCGTGGAACCGGACGAAGTACCAGTGCACGAACATCCCGTCCCAGACGGCGGGTCCGGCCAGGAAGACCGGCCGGCCGATCCGGCGCAGCCCGTTGACCCAGCGCGCCGCGGCGCCCATCGCCGCCGCGGGGTGCGGCGCTTCCCGCAGCAGCCGGTCCCGGTCGAGGCCGGAGACGGCCAGCGCCTTCGGGACGTACTCGTCGGAGATCGGCTTGAGTTCGGTGTAGAAGGTCAGGTCGGGGCGGCCGACCACGGCCATGCCCAGCGAGATCATGCTGTACGGGCCCGGGATCGGCCCGTCCGCCTCCACGTCGACCGCGACGTAGAGCTCCGGCAACCGCGACATGACTGGGGAAGCTATCCGGCACCGCCGGCCCGGACAACCGGTTTCGCCGGCCGGGCCTACCGCAGCAGGGCGTCGACCTCGGCGGCCGTGGGGGCGGTGGCCGGTCCGCGCCGGGTGACGGCGAGCGCCGCGGCGGCGTTCGCGCGGCGTACCGCGGCCACCGGTTCGAGGCCGCGCGCCAGGGCGGCGACGAAGGCCCCGACGTGCGCGTCCCCGGCCCCGTTGGTGTCCACCACGGTCACCGGGAACGCCGGCACGACGACCGGCGGCGCGCCCGCCTCGACCAGCACCGCCCCGCCCGGGCCGGTGCGGACCAGCACCCCCGCCCGGCCGGTCCGCTCCGCCAGCGCCGTGCCGGCGGCCACCGGGTCGGCGAGGCCGGTGAGGATCCCGGCCTCCCGCTCGTTGCAACTCCACCAGTCGGCCCGGGCGAGCGCGGCGGCGAGCACCGGCGGCGGGATCTCGCCGGCCAGCGGCCCGGGATCGACCACGACCGTGACCCCCGGGTCGAGCGTGGGCAGCCAGCCCGCCAGCGCCGGCCCGTTCTGGGCGTACGCGAGGCTGTAGCCGGAGACGTAGACGAAGTCGCCGGGGGCCGATTCGACCCGGGCCAGGTCGGCGGCGGTGAGCCGGGCCTCGGCCCCGGTGCTGGTGGCGAAGGTACGTTCCCCGCTCGGCTCGACCATCGCCACGCTCACCCCGGTGTCGGCGTCGGGGTAGGGCGGTTGCAGCACCGTGACGCCCGCCTCGGCGAGCTGGGTACGGGCCAGCTCGCCGAAGGGGCCGGTGCCGTGCTGCCCGGCGTACGCGACCGGCAGCCCCTGGCGCGCGGCGGCGACCATCACGTTCAGCCCGCCCCCGGCGGTGATCCGGCTGCCGGAGGCGAGCACGTCGCCGCCGCTCTCGGGCAGCCGCGGCAGGTACATCACCAGGTCGACGACGACGTTCCCGGTGTGCACGAGCCGGGCGGCGGGCGCCGACGAAGAGCCGGCCACGGGGCGGCCGGTCACGGCCGCACCGGTACGGTCTGGCCGTCGGCGACCGGCCGACCGGCGTCGCGCGGCTCCCGGTCGGCGTCGACCGGCTGCCGCACCGCGGCCCGGCGGGCGGGCGCGGCGAGCGTCAGCAGGTAGAGCCCGCCGGCGACCACGAAGGCGGCGATCCAGCCGAGCCCGTTGACGCCGAGCCAGGAGTCCGCGAACGGGCCCTTGAACCAGACGTCGTCGGCCGAGGTGGAGGCGGTGGTGAAGAGCAGACCGACGACGACGCCGGCCAGCCACGGCAGGACCGCGCTCCACCGGAATCCGCCCCGGTACCAGTACCGGCCGCCCGCGCCGGTCTCCATCAGGCCGCGCGGGTCGTACTCCCGGCGGAAGAGCAGGTCGGCCAGGAAGACCGCGACCCAGGCGGTGATCGGTACGGCGAGCAGCGAGATGAACGTGATGAACGGCCCGTAGAAGTCGTCGGCGATCAGCATGAAGTAGATGCCGCCGGCGAGGGTGAGCACGATGTCCAGCCCCACGGCCACGACCCGGCGGGCCCGCACGCCAAGGGTGATCATGGTCAGCCCGGCCGAGTAGACCGAGAGGTTGTTGGAGAGCAGCAGCCCGCCGAAGGCGGCGAGCAGGTACGGCACCGCCATCCACGACGGGAGCATCACCTGGATCGCCGATACCGGGTCGCTGGCCGAGGCGAGCGAGTCGTCGCCGGCCGAGAGCAGGCCGCCGAGCCCGATCAGCAGGAAGAGCGGGATGCCGGCGCCGGCCGAGGCCGCCGCGACGATGCGCCCGCCCGGTACGTGCCGGTGCTGGTAGCGGGCCATGTCGGCGCCCGCGTTCGCCCAGCCGATACCGGTACCGGCGGCGATCACGCCGATGCCGGCGATGACGACGCTGAGCGGCGCCGCCGGGGCGTGCAGCACGGCGTCCCAGTCGACCTTGGCGATCAGGAACGCGGCGACCAGGACGTTCAGCGCGCCGAAGACATACGTGGCCCACTGCTGGATCCAGACCAGCGTGGCGTGGCCGAGGCCGGAGACGACCAGGGTCAGCGCCACGAAGATCAGCAGCGAGATCACCGTCAGGACGGGGTTCTGCCTGATCCCGAAGATGATGTTCAGCAGGGCCAGGAAGGCGTACGCGGCCGTGGTGGTGTTGACCGTCTCCCAACCGACGCGGGAGAGCCAGGAGACCACGGTCGGGCCGTGGTTGCCGCGCGGCCCGAAGACCGCCCGGGACAGGGTCATGCTCGGCGCGCCGCCCCACTTGCCGGCGACGCTGATCAGCCCGACCAGGGCGAACGAGCCGAAGGAGCCGATCGCGGCGACCAGCAGCGCCTGCCAGATGTTCATGCCGCGCAGCGCGACCAGGGTGGCGCCCAGGGGCAGCCCCAGGATCGAGATGTTGGCGGCGAACCACACCCAGAAGAGCTGGCCCGGTCCGCCGGTGCGCTCGGCGGGTGGTACCGGCTCGATGCCCCTGGTCTCGATGGCACCGATCCGGTTGGTGTCGGCCGGAGCGGTTCCGGCCAGTTCGGTCGCGGACATCCTTGTCCTTGCCTTTCCCCTGCGGGTTCCGGCGTCAGCCGCGCTGACGGAGGGCGAGCAGGTTTGTCGCCATTTCTGGCAATGGAAGGTGATTCACCGCGCGGATTGTTCCCAGCGCGGCCGTCGGGAAGGCGCCGGCACCGTGGGCGGCGCCGGCGATCGCCCCGACCATCGCGGCGATCGTGTCGCAGTCGCCGCCCAGGGAGGCGGCGAAGAGGCACGCCTGCCACGGATCGTCCGGATAGACGGCGAGCACGGCGAAGGCGGCCGGGACCGACTCCTGGGTCGCCACGCTCGTCCCGACGAGGCGGTAGATGAGGTCGGCGGCCGCCTCCGGCGACCGACCGGCCACCAGCCCGGTGGCCCAGGCGATCCGGTCGGCGATGTCGGCCGCGGCGACCCAGTGCCCGCGTACGCCGGCGAGCCGGGCGGCCCGTACCGCCAGCGCCGTGGCGTCGGCCACGTCCGCGCCGGCCACCGCGGCGCTGACCGCGGCGGCGACCGCCGCGGCACCGGCGAGCGCGACCCCGGTGTTGTGGGTCACCCAGCTCGCCTCGACCACCCGCTCCACGAGCCGGTCCAGGTCGTCCGGGGGTACGGCGATGCCGACCGGCGTGATCCGCATGGCGGCGCCGTTGGTGGTCCCGTACCGGCCGGCCTCCTCGATCGGGCGCCCCGCCGCGACGGCGGCGACGGCGGCCCGGGTCGACGGGCCGAGCAGGTCCAGCGACCCGCGCCGGCGCATCTCGTCCTCCCAGGCAAGCAGCTCCCGGGCCAGGCGGTGCCCGTCGATCCGGCCGCCGCCGGCCAGCAGCAGCCGGCCCAGGAGCACGGCCTGCTCGGTGTCGTCGGTGACCGAGCCGGCCGGCATTCCCGGCGCGATCGGCTGGTCCGGCGGGCCCGGCTCGAAGCGGGTCAGCCGGCCGTACCGGGCGATGATCTGCTCGCGCGGCAGCGACTGGGTCGGCATGCCGAGGGCGTCGCCGACGGCGAGGCCGGTCAGCGCGGCGACCGCCCGCTCCCGCTCGGCCGCGCTGCCGGTCACCGCGCCCGTCGGTTCCGGGGCGGTCATGCCGCACCCCCGCCGAAGCGCAGGTGCAGCCGGAACCGCTCGGGGTCCAGCCGGCTCTCGACGTACTCGACGAACTCGCCCCGGGCGTCCCGACTCAGCCGCCGGGTGTGCAGGTAGAGCTTGCCCTCCGCGCAGCCGAGCAGTTCGGCGTCGGCCCCGGTCACCCCGGCCACCTCGACCCACTCCTCGCCCTGCGTCGGCACCAGACCGGCCTGGCGCAGCTCGGCGTAGAGGGAACCGACCAGGCCCCGCTCGGGCAGCTGCCGCAGCGCGCCGACGACCGGGAGGCGGCTCCGCTCGATCGAGATCGCACCGCCGTCCGCCAGCGACCGCAGCCGGTCGACCGCGACGAACTCGGGCGACGGCAGCGCGAAGCGCTCCGCCAGCTCCGGTTCGCGTACCAGTTCGAGCCGGAGCACCCGTACGGTCGTCGGTACGCCCTGTTCGGCCAGGGCGCGCGCCCAACCGAGCCGGTCGTCGAGCGGCCGGCCGTCGAAAGTGACGAAGGAGCCCTTGCCCGAGTGGGTGGCGATCAGCCCACGCCGGCCCAGCTCGGTCAGCGCCTGCCGTACCGTGTTCCGGCTCACCTCGAACCGCGCCGCGAGCGCGTGCTCGCCGGGCAGCTGGTCGCCGTTGGCCAGCGCCCCGCCCCGGATCTCCCGGGCCAGCTCGTCCGCGATCCGCTGGTGCTTCAGCCGGATGACCTGTCCAGACATGTCCAGGACCATAGCGCCGACCCGCCCCCGCGACAACACCCCGAACACCACGGCCGGAGAAGCGGACGCGAACCCCCAAAGAGGGCCCTCTGCCCGAACAACCACAGGTCCTACCGAACGGCGATCGCCGGCCGGCCTGATCCGGCCGTGGGTACCGGCGGCTCTGGCCGGCCAGGGGACGGCCCGAGGTCGTACCGCTGTGCAAGACTCCGGCGTTGCGCCCGCCCGACATGGGTGACGGGCGATCCATTCGACGAAGGAACCCCCACAAGATGCAGCTTGATGTGCTCCAGGCCCAGCGCCAGTTCTATGTCCGGCAGCGGATCCGCCTGATGGTGAACCAGTACGAGGTCCGCGCGGTCGCGCCGGACGGCTCCGAGGGCGAACTGCTCGCCTTCGCCCAGCAGAAGCGGCTCGCCTTCAAGGAGCAGGTGACCCTATACACGGACGACACCAAGCAGGTTCCCGTACTCGGCTTCAAGGCCCGCCAGGTGATCGACCTCGGCGCCACGTACGACGTCACCGACGCCACCGGCACCCCGATCGGCCTGTTCCGCAAGGACTTCAAGGCCTCGCTGCTCCGCTCGACCTGGCACGTGGAGCAGCCGGGGGTCGGGATCGCCACCGGTCAGGAGCGCAACTTCACCGTCGCGCTGCTGCGCCGCTTCGTCGACTCGCTCTCCTGGCTGCCGTACCACTTCGACTTCGTCATCGACGGCCAGCCGGCCTTCTCGGTGGTCAAGAAGTGGGGCCTGCGCGACAAGTACGTTGTCGAGGTCCACCAGCCGCAGCTCGACCGTCGGCTGGTCATCGCGATGGCCGTCGGCCTGGACGCCCTCCAGTCCCGCTGATCCGCGCCACGGCGACACCGAGGCCCGTCCCGGACCGGTTCCGGGTGGCTCCAAACTCGCCCGGACGAGTACGACGCGGTGGGGGCCCACCGTGCCCGGCGAAGACATCAAGCCTGACGGGCTGAGCCGGGCATGGTGGGCCCCCACCCCCACCCGGCAGCCCCGCGCGAACCCGGCACCCCGCGCACCTCGGACCCCCGCGCGAACCCGCCGCCCGCACGAACCTAGGCCCCCGCGAACCTCGGACCCCCCGCGCGAAGCCCGAACCCCGCGCGAACCCGGCGCCCGCACGAACCTAGGCCCCCGCGAACCCGAACCCCCGTCAGCGCCCGCCCTCGGCGATCTCGGCGAGCACGCCCTCGCAGCTGCGCACCACCACCCGCGCCGCACGCCGCTGGTCCAGCCGCAGCAACGGGTCCTCGGCGCGCTCCTGCCAACGCCAGAGCGCGTCGCCGGCGACCTCCCACAGCCGGGCCGCCGTCGCCTCGTGCTCGACGCCCAGCCGGGCCGCCAGCCCGATGCCGTTGCCGCCGATCAGCCGGTGCGCCTCCGCCGCCACGTCCGCGTCGAAGCCGAGCTGCCCGTCGGCCAGCGTGGGCAGCAGCCGCAGTTCCCGGAAGTCGTGCGCCCCGACCAGGATCTGCTCGACCCGGGCGAGCAGCTCGGCGCTGCCGGGGCGGCGCTCGGTACGCAGCAGCGACTCGATCCCGGCCAGCACCGAGCGGGCTTTGAGCACCTCGCGTCGGTCGAGGAAGCTGCGGGCGATGGCTTCGCGCAGCTCGGTCAGGCCGCTGCGCCGCATCAGCTCGGCCGAGAGCTTGGCCCGGCTGTCGCAGCCGGTGCGGACCAGGGTGGTCGCCAGGCGTACCCCGAAGAGGCCGAGCCGGTCCAGCAGCGCGCCACGGGTCTCGCCGTCGATCCGTACGGGCAGCTCGCCGGCGCGGAAGCGGTCCGCCGAGAGCAGGAAGACCTCCAGCTCCGGTCGCGGTACGGCGGCGAGCGCGGCCAGCGCGGCGTACTCGGACTCGCTCAGCAGCCGGCCGCCCAGGGCGACGAGGCCGCCGACGGCGACGACGTTGACGCAGAGCGCGTCCACCCGGGGGTCGCGGCGGTGCCGCCGGGCCAGTTGCCGGGCGGTCAGCAGCGCGTCGATGCGGCCGCCGCCGATCTCGTCGGCCCGCGACAGCACCATGACCACGTTGACCGGCGCGGCCCGGCCGACCGCGCTGTCCCGGACGGACTCCAGGAACCGCAGGTCGCTGCCGCGTCCGTCGCGGGTCAGGTAGAGCACCGCGTCCGCGTCCTCCAGCACGCGCGCCATCACCGGCGACCGGCCGCCCGCGTCGGCGACCAGCGCGGGGGTGTCGATGAGCGTGGCCTGCCGCAGCGCCCGGGTCGGCCACTGCACGACGATGTCGTTGACCTCGCCCGAGCGCCAACCCACCAGGTCGACCCGCATGCCGGTCACCGACTTGGTGACGGTCAGCTCCTGCGGCGGGCTCACCGAGGAGTACGCGGTGGCCCGCGGCTCGGGCCCGTCCTCGAACCAGGTGAAGACCTGGCTGCCGTCCTCCACCTCGACCGGGGCGACCTCCTCGCCCATGATCGCGTTGAGCACGGTCGACTTGCCCGACTGCCACGGCCCGGCCACCGCTATCCGCAGCGGCGCCTCCAGGCGGCCCAGGTGGTGCCGCAGGTGGCCGGTGGCCCGCCGGTTGTCCCGGTACAGCTCCAGCGTCTCGTGCAACAGTCCCCATACGGCCTCGTCGAGCCGCAGGCCCAACGTCATACGCCGGGCTCCAGCCGCGCCGGGGTGGTGGTTCCGGCGCGTACCGAGACCAGTTGCTGCGCCTGTTCGTACAGCGTGGCCAGTCGCTTCATCTTCAGCTGGATCTCGCGCTGCCGCTGCTCGCGTACGGCGGCGTCGGCGTCCGCCTCCTGCTTGGCGTTGCGGAACGACTGCACGATCGCCTCCTGCAACTCCTCGGTCAGCACGGTGAAGTGGTCCCGCAGCATGCGCTGCACCTGCCGGGCGGTGTCCCGGCAGTCCTTGCTCATCCGGATGAAGAAGTCGTCGATGTGCCGCTGCACCGCGCTCTTCACGGCCGCCTGGCGGCGCCGCAGCATCTGTTTGCTCTCGTCACGCACCGTCTTGGCGCCGAAGAGCGCACCCGCGCCGATCGAGACCGGGTTGATCATCGGCATGCTCGCCAGCGTGCTCACGAGGCCGAACATCAGCAGACCACCGTACGAGCCGCGCATGCCGCTGACCAGCTTCTGGGTGACCGTGAACTTGTCGATGTAGGGCAGCTCCAGCGACGGCAGCCGGTCGCCGAGGTCGTCGGGAACCGTGACGGACCACTCGGGCAGCACGTCGTAGCCGTACCGGGCGAAGTTGGCGGCCACCCGCCGGGCGGTCCAGTCGCACCGCTGGGCCAGCCACTCGTGGTTCGCCTCCGCCGCCTCGGTGAGGTTGTTCGCGAGCCACTCCTCGAACTCGTCCCAGCCGACCAGCGGGTCGGCCGTGTCGAAGGTCTCGTCGACCTGGCGCAGGATCTTCCGGGTCCGGTCCCGCAGGTCGTACTCGATGTCGGAGAGCAGGTCCGCCATCTCGTCGTTGAGCGTGTTCTGCCAGCGCGTGTTGCAGCGGCGCAGCTCGTCCACCTCGCGCTGGGCGGCGTGCAGCTTCGAGATCGGCCCGGACTGGTCCTGTTCCTCCTGAGTGGAGAGTTCGGCCCGCAGCGGCGCGGCCAGCTGTTCGATGACGGTACGGGCGGTCACGGTCACGCTGGTCCGGGCCAGGGTCTCGGCCTTGCCGCCCAGGTCCCGCCGCAGCCGGGCGATCAGCTCCGGGAAGCCCGACTCGGTGTTGAGCGCCTTGTCGTCCCCGCCGGCGGCGCGCAGCCGCAGGGTCGACGAGACGGGGATCAGCGCCGCCGGGATGCCGGCGCCGGCCAACTGCTGCCGGTTGCGGTCGGCGACCGCGCGCCAGTTCGGGGCGAGGTCCGTCTTGGTCTGTACGACGATGACGTTCGGGTTCGACTGCACCACGTGCAGCAGGATGTTCAGCTCCGCCACGGAGAGTTCCCGGGTCGCGTCCGAGACCATCAGCACGGTGTCGGCCCGGTTCACCGAGACGGCGGGGTGTACCGAGCTGAGCGCCTCGACCTCGTCGGTGCCGGGGGTGTCGATCAGCACCATGCCCGCGCCGAGCAGCCCGCGCGGCAGCCCGATCTCCATGTGCAGCGGGCCGCCGCCGGAGCGGCGCCCGGTCTTGCCGCTGATTCCGGCGGCCACCTCGGAGATCGGTACGGGTGTCCGGTCGACCGGTACGGCCACCGGCCCGGCGGGTCGGCCGGCGGTGGGGGGTGGGGTGTGCACGAGGGCGGCCGACGGAGCCTCCGCGTGGTGGATGATGGTCGGCACCACCGTGGTACGCCCGTCGCCGACCGGGCAGACCGGCGCGTTTATCAGGGCGTTGATGAGCTGGCTCTTGCCCTGCTTGGGCTCGCCGATGACCAGCACGTGCAGTCGGGGATCCAGCAACTGGGCACGTTTCTGCCGCAGCGACTGGAGAAGGTCGCCTCTGCCGTGCGCCGCGCACACCCGGGTGAGCTCGTCGAGCACGTCCAACCAGATCGGCGCTATCACCGCACCAAGTGTGCTGATTACGCCGCAATTATCAAGTGCAACCTAGATCAAAAATGGCACGGAGGCCGGATCGCGTGGGACGATCCGGCCTCCGTGTTACTGGCGGTACGGCGCTTAGAGCAGGCCGTCCGTGATTCCGAGCAGCCCACCGTCCGTCGAGGCGTGAGCCTCGCCGTGGACCCCGATGTCGCTGCCGGTCACACCGCCGAGCGCGCCACCGGTCACACCGCCGACGGTGCCGGTGACGCTGTGCAGTACTCCGTCCGTCCCGCCGGTGACACCGTCGACCGCACCGAGCTGCGGCAGGTGCACCGACGGCGACGAGCCGTCCAGGATGCCGGTGACGCTACCGACGGTGTCGGTGACGCCCAGCGTGTCGGTGACGCCCAGGCCGTCGACCAGGCCGGTCGCGTGGCCCAGCGTGCCCGAGAGGGTGTTGACGGTCGTGTCGACGGTGCCGAGCAGACCGTCGGTGGTGGTGCCGGCGACCAGGCTGTCGGCGGTGCCGACCACGCCGCTCACGTCGCCCAGGGCCGGGTCGGCGATGCCGCCCACGTTGCCCACCACGTCGGAGTCGAGGGTGTTCGCCACGTCGTGCACGCCCGAGAGGTCGGTGCTCACGCCCGCGGTGCTGATGCCGAGGCCGATGCCCGGCAGCACCGAGGCGGCCACGCCGAGGCCGGCCGGGTCGACCGTGACGGCGGCCAGGGTCGCGGCGTTGACGTCCACGGTCCCGGACTGGGTGCTGACCGTGATGCCCGAGGCGACGCTCTGCAGCTGGCCGATGACGTCGGTCGGGTCCGCGAGGATGCCGTCGACGCCGAGGTCGTCACCGACCGGGACGATCGAGGTGATGCCCTGCACCGGCACGTAGTCGACCACCAGCGGGACCACGTCCTGCACGTCCGTCGCCGTGATGTCGCTGAGGCCGGCGGCCTTCAGGCAGCCCTCGGGGTCGAGGTCGAAGGCCGACTTGGCGTCGGGGTTCGTCAGCAGGTTCAGCACGAAGTCGTGCAGGGTCTGGGTCGAGTCGATCGGGGCCGAAACCGGCGCGGAAACCGGAGCCGCAGCCGGCGCGGCGGTCGCGGTCGTGTCGGTCAGGGTCGAGTCATCCATCATGGGGCCGGTTCTCCTCGAACTACTGGGGCCGTGGGCGATCTGGATCTGTCGTGCGTTCCAGCGACGTGAACGAAGTTAGTCGTGGGGGGTCGTATCGGTCATCGGGGACAAGGCCCGTATCTGACCCGCCCGCACTAGGGCCACGGGGGGCGCTTACGTTAGGGGCTTAGGGGGACCGATCCGCCAGATTTAGGGTCCCGATGATGGAGGGATCTCTGGTACGAACAGAGGAGCCCACACGGGTCTCACCGGGAGGGTGGGTCCCGCCCGGTTTCGAGGGACGGCGGTTCCAGGAACCGACGCCGGCAGGCCAACTCGCGGTGAAGGAAGGATCGGATGCCGTACGTCCTCGGGATCGACATCGGTGGCACCAGCACGAGCGCCGCTGTCTCCCGGCTCCGGGGCACCGCCTGGACCAGGCCCGAGGTCGTCCAACTCGATGCCCGCTCCGCCGCCGTACCGTCCGTGCTGCACCTGGGGGCCAACGGCTCGCTCCTCGTCGGTGAGCCCGAACGGCACTCCGGCGGCCCCGACGGCGGTCAGATCGCCCGGGGATTCTGGCGCCGCATCGGCGACGACGTGCCCCTGATGGTCGGCGGCGAGGCGTGCAGCGCGCAGACGCTCACCGCGGTGCTCGCCATGTGGATCGTCGAGCAGGTGGTGGTCCGCGAGGGCGGGCACCCCGAGTCGATCGTGCTGAGCCACCCGGCCGGCTGGGGCCCGTACCGGCGGGAGCTGCTGCTCGAAGCGCTCTGGGACATCGGCCTGACCAACGTGACGCTGCTACCCGAACCGGTGACGGTCGCCGAGAGCCACGCCGCGCGCGGCTTCACCGGCGCCACCGCGGCCGTCTACTCCCTCGGCGGCGACAGCTTCGAGGCGTCCCTGGTCCGGCAGGCCCAGCACGCCGGCTTCGAGCCGTTCGGGTTCCCGCAGGGTCTCGAACCCGCGGGCGGCGTCGACTTCGACGAGGCGCTCGCCGACCACGTCCGCACCGTGCTGGCCCGGGAGCTCGACCGCAAGGTCGACCCGACCGCCCCGTTCGCGCTGCTCGGCCTGGCCCGCGAGTGCGCCCGCGCCAAACAGGACCTGACCATGATGACCGAGACGGACATCGTCGTCCGGCTGCCCCGGGGTCCCGCCCGGGTTCCGGTGACCCGGGTGGAGTTCGAAGACATGATCCGGCCAGCCGTACAGGTGACCGTCGACCTGCTGGCGCGTACCGTCCGCTCCGCCGGGCTGGCCCCGAACGAGCTGGACGCCGTGCTGCTCGCGGGCGGATCGGCCCGGATCCCGCTCGTCACCGAGCTGCTCGCCGCGCAGTTCCCCGTACCGATCGAGGTGCAGCCCGACGCGCAGGCCACCGCGGCCACCGGGGCCGCGCTCGCGGCGTGCCAGATCGTCTCCCCGCCGCAGCCGCGCCGGCGCCCCGAGCCGGGCCGCCCCGGACGCCCCGGCCAGACCCCCGAGCTGGGCGCCGGCGGGCGCGAGCCGGCGGTACGGTCGGACCGCCCCGGTGACCAGCTCCGCACCGGCCGAGGCGAGCCGCCACCGCGTCCCCCGGTACGGGTGAGCCCGCTCGAACTGCCCGCCGGCAACCGATTGATCCCGGGTCGCGGACGGGGGCGCGGACGCGGATGATGGCTCCGATGATGCTCCGAACCGCCGTCGAGACCCCGCTGGTTCTGGACGAGCCGACCCGGGCCCTGCTCGACTCGGTGGCCGCGGATCCGCTGGCCCCGCGCGGCGTCGGCATCCAGGCTCCGGGCGGCCACGGCAAGAGCGCGCTGCTCCAGGAGCTGGCCCGGGTCTACCGACGCGCCGGCGCCACCGTGCTGGAGGGCTCGCCGGAGCCGGGGGACGAGGTCGACCCGGACGCGGTACTGCTGGTCGACGACGCGCACCTGCTCGACGACGCCCGCCTGCGGGAGCTGCGCCGGCTGGCCGAGACGCGCCGCTGCCGGCTGTTCGTCGCGTACCGTCCCTGGCCTCGCCCGGCCGGGCTGGTGGAGCTGGCCGAACTGTTCAAACGGGACGGCCGGCCGCTGCTGCTCTGCCCGTTCACCCGGGAGCAGACCGCCACCCTCCTCGCCGGCGTGACCGACCTCGGCGACCCGGCCCGGCTGGCGGAGTTCGTCCAGCAGCAGACCAACGGCGTACCGCGCGACGTGGACCGGCTGGTCCGCGCGCTGCGCGCCGGCCCGAACGGCGCGCCGGGACGGCAGCCGCTGGAGGTACCCCAGTCGGTGGTGCTCCAGTTCGGCAGCGACCTGGAGGACCTCGACCCGGACGTACGGCGGCTGCTGCTGGCCGCCGCCACCGGGGTGGAGCTGCCGGTCGACCTGCTCGGCGCGCTGCTCGGGCAGAGCCCCGAGGCGGTCGACGAACTCCTCTCCGCGGCCAAGGCGACCGGGCTGCTCGGGCCGGACGACCGGCTCGCCCCGATCGCCCGCCGCGCCGTGGCCGCGCTCAGCCCGGCGACCCAGCGCAGCGGCGTGTGGCAGCGGGTCGCCGAACTCCAGCGCCAGCGCGGCGGTCCGGTACTGCCGCTGGTCCGCTCGCTGCTCGCGGCCGGCATCGCCGGCGGCGCGCCGGCCGAGACGTTCGAGCTGGCCGCCGAGGAGGCGCTCCCCGACGACCCGGCCCTGGCGGCCGAACTCTTCGCCGCCTCGGCCGCCGCCGGCCGCCCCGCCGCCGCCCGCCAGGCGCTGGCCGCGGCGCTCGCCGGCGACCTCGACTCGGCCCTGCGGCTGGCCGACCGGCTGGTCGCCGCGCCCGCGCCGGCCGACCGGGCCGACGGCGCGACGGTGGCCGCGACCGCGCTGGCGCACCGGGGGCACCTCGGCCGCAGCGCCGAGCTGTACCGCTGGTCCGGCACCGCCTCCTCGCTGGCGTTCGCCGTCATCGCGGCGATCGGCGTGGGACAGCCCGACGCGCTGGAGCTGCCCGACGGTTCGGCCGGGGGCGGGCCGGGCGCCGGCGCCCCGCCCACGATGCTCGCGAGCACCGCCCTGCTGATGGCGCGCGGGGTGCGCGAGACCCTCACCGGCGTACCGACCGCGGCCCTCTCGGCGCTGGTGCAGGCCTCCGCCCTGCTGGAGCCCGCGGGACGGGCCGTGCTGCTGCCGGACAGCCCGGCCGCGCTCGCCGCGCTGACCGCGCTGCACTGCGGCGAGTTGGAGATCGGCGAGCGGGTGCTCGAACGGGCCATCGCGGCCCGGCTGGGCGCGCCGCTGATGTCCCGCCGGCACCTGCTGTTGCAGGCGTGGATCCTCATGGTCCGGGGCCGGACCGGGGCCGCCGCCGAGTCGCTGGCGAAGGCGACCGCCGGCTCACGCCCGCTCGAATCCCGTGACCTGCTCTTCGCCACCGCGCTGGAGATGGGCATCGCCCGACGCAACAGCGACCTGCCGGCCCTGCAACGGGGCTGGGGGCACGCCCTCGAAGCGATCGTGCGCCACCCGGTCGACCTCTTCACGCTGCTGCCGCTCGGCGAGTTCGCCATCGCCGCGGCCCGGCTCGGCGACCTGAATCGGCTCGGCCCGTACCTGCGCGAGGCACAGCTGCTGCTCGACCGGCTGGGCCAGCCCGCGCTCTGGGCCACCCCGCTGCACTGGAGCGGGCTGCACGCGGCGATCCTCGCCGAGGAGCCCACCGTCGCCGACCAGCACGTGGCTGCCCTGACCGCGGCGGCCGGGCACAGCCGGTACGCCGCCGTGGTGGCCGCCGCCGCGGAGAGCTGGGTGGAGGTGCTGCGCGGCGTCGTCGACCCGGTACGGGTGGAGGCGGCGGCCCGCGGGCTGCACGCCGCCGGCCTCTACTGGGACGGTGCCCGCCTCGCCGGGCAGGCCGCCATCCGCACCTCCGACCGGCGGGCGATGACCACCCTGCTGGACTGCGCCCGGGTGCTCCAGGGGCGGCCGGCCGGGCACAAGGGCGCTCCCCCGACCGGCGAGACCGGTACCGGGCAGGTCGCCGACGCGATCGCCGCGCCGAGCGAGAGCCGGCTCAGCGAGCGCGAGCAGGAGGTGGCGGAGCTGGTCCTCGCCGGCCTGACCTACAAGCAGATCGGCGACCGGCTCTTCATCTCGGCGAAGACGGTCGAGCACCACGTGGCGCGGATGCGGTCGCGACTCAACTGCGCGAACCGCAGCGAACTGCTGGCCCGGCTCCGGGTCATCGTCGCCGACCGGTCCAGCGGCGAGCCGGTCCGGCCGCCCTGGCCCAAGCGCCCGGCGCCGTGAGCGCCGGGTCGAACTGGTAGGGGCCAACCGGGTGGAGCGGAGCATGATGGATTTCGGTGGTCGGCGGGTCCGCACCAGGCTCGTCGCGCTCTTCGTCGTGCTGGTCACGCTCTGGTCGTACGCCGCGTACCTGACCGGCCGGGAGGCGCTGGACCTGCTCCAGACGCGCGCCCTCGGTGAGGCGTTCGGCGAGCCGGCCGGCCTGCTGATCCTCGGCCTGCAGTCGGAGCGCCGGCTCACCGCCGCCGCGCTCGGCGACTCCGGGCAGGCCCGTACCGCGCTGGGCGATTCCGGGCAGGCCGCTACCGCGCTGGCCACGCAGCGCGCCCACACCGACTCCGCGGTGTCGGCGCTGCGGGACTTCGCGCACCGGACCGACCCGCGCCTGCTGGCCGCGGGGGCGGTCCGGGACCGCGCCCGCGAGCTGGTGGGGCGGATGGACGCGCTCGCCGGCCTGCGCTCCGATGTGGACGCCGGGCGGCTGGACCGGGAGCGTGCCGCCGCCGCGTACGACGGGCTCGTGGACGCCGTCTTCGCCGGCTACGGCGCGTGGTGGTCGAGCCGGGGCGCCGACGCGGTCGCCGAGGCGCGGGCGGTGCTGGCGATGGCCCGGGCCCGGGAGATCCTGGCCCGCGAGGACACGCTGGTCGCGGGCGCACTCGCCGCCCGCCGGCTGACCGCCGCCGAACAGCAGCGGCTCGCGCAACTGGTGGCGAACCAGCGGTTCGCCCGCGCGGAGGCGCTGGCCGCGCTCCCCGCCGCCGAACGCGCCGGCTACGAGCGGCTCGCGGGCGCCGGCTTCCCGGGCCTGACCACCCTGGAGGGGCGGCTGCTGCAACGGGACTCCGCCGGCGGCACCCCGCAGGTGACGTACCAGGAGTGGCAGGCGGCCGCCGGACCCGTCCTCGCCGGGCTGGGTGACCTCGTCACGCGCGGCCTCCACGACAGCGTCGCGCACGGCAGCCGCCGACTCACCACGGCCACGGTCCAGGCCGGCGTGGTGATCGGGCTCGGGCTCGTCGCGGTCGTCGCCGCCATCGCGGCCGTGGCCGGCAGCGCGCGTCGGCAGAGCCGGCGCCTCGCCGAGCTGCGGGTGGCGGCCGGGCAGGTGGCCGAGCAGGAGCTGCCCGGCGTCGTCAAGCGGCTCCGCCGGGGCGAGCCCGTGGACACCCCGCAGGACCCGCCGCCGCTGCCGCCCGGGGCCGACGAGATCGACCAGCTCGGGCGGGCGATCGAGTCGGCCCGTACGACGGCGGTCCGGGCCGTGCTCGCCGAGGCGGAGGCCCACAAGGGTACGTGGGACCTGTTCCTGCAGCTCACCCGCCGCAACCAGCCGTTGCTGCGGGATCAGCTGAGCCTGCTCGACGCGATGGAGCGGCGCGAGCGCGACACCGACGAGCTGGCCGACCTGTTCCGCATCGACCATCTCGCCACGCGGATCCGGCGCAACACCGAGAAGCTGATCACCATGGCCGGTGCCACGCCGGCCCGCCGGTGGCGGCGTCCGGTACCGCTGCTGGACGTGGTGCGGGGCGCGGTGGCCGAGGTGGTGGACTATCCCCGGGTGCTGGTCGCGCCGAACTGGCCCGGGGCGCTGGCCGGGCCGGTGGTCCCGGACGTGATCCACCTGCTGGCGGAGCTGATCGAGAACGCGCTGGCCTTCTCGCCGGCGAACAGCACGGTGCGGGTGGGTGGCGAGCCGAGGGAGGGCGGCAGCGCCATCGTCATCACCGACGACGGCCCAGGGATGAGTGCACCCGCACTGGCCGCCGCCAACGAGCTGCTCCGCAACCCGCCCCGGCACCGGCCGCCGGGGGCCGGTCACGGGCTGTACGCGGTGGGCCTGATCGCCCGCCGGCGCGGCGTCGAGGTGGAACTTCGGGCCTCGGCCCGGGGCGGCGTCTCGGCCGTGGTGCTGCTGCCGGCCGGCCGGCTGGTGGCGACGGACGGTACCGTCCCGGCGGGCGTCCCCGCCGAGCGGCCCGCCTCGGCCGGCGCGAACGGGTGGGCCGGCGCGGCCGGCACCCCGGGGGGCCTGCCGGTGCGGTCCCGCGAACCGGGACCGTGGGAGCCCGCCCCGGCGCCGGGCGGCGCGTGGGGCCCACCGATCCCGGCACCCGGCCCGGCCCCGATGCCCGGCCAGGTCCCGCCGCCCGGTCCGGTTCCCGCACCGGCTCCCGTCGCCGCACCGAGCCCGGCCGCCGCGCCCGTACCACCGGGCCCGCCCCCGCCCGGGGCGGCCGCCCCGCTGCCGACGCGCAAGCCCGCCCCGGTGGCACGCCCCGACGCGGCCGAGACAATGGAGATACCGATCGCACGACCCGCTGGCGACGCGCCGGATCCGAACCGACCCACCGCCCGGCCGCAGCCCGTGGGGCCCGGCCCAAGGACTCAACCAACCCGCACCGCCGGCGGGTTGAACGGCAGCGAGAGGACGACAAGTGGCTCACCCAACGGTCACGACCGATAATCTGCCCGACCTGTTGGACGACCTGGTGGACCGGGTCCCCGGTGCGGAACTGGCGATGGTGCTCTCGCCCGACGGGCTGCTGCTCGGCGCCTCCCGCAACGTCGGGCACGAGCTCGCCGACCAGATCTCCAGCGTCGCGGCCGGTCTGCAGGCGCTGGCCCTGGCCACCTGTCGCGAGTACGGCAGCGGCAACGTCCGGCAGATCATCGTGCAGATGTGGCGCGCGTTCATGTTCATCGCCACCACCCGCGGCGGGGCGATCCTGACCATACGGTTCTCCGGGGAGGCGGACGCCGGCGACATCGCGTACGAGGTCGCGCTCTTCGCCGGCCAGGCGGAGAACAACCTGCCGGTGTACCTGGAACCGGCCGCACTGCATTCGACCAGCGGGTGAGCGCGATGAATGTTCCTGGCCTGGATGCTCCCGAGGACGCCTGGTACGACGACGACGCCGGACCGGTCGTCCGCCCGTACACGATGACCCGCGGCCGGACCCAGCCGATCCGCGGGCAGTTCGACCTGATCTCGCTGGTGGTGGCGCGGCCGGCGACCCAGCCGCTGCCCGCGCAGCTCTCCCCCGAGCAGTTGGAGATCCTCAAGCGGTGCCGGCGGCCGCTCTCGGTGGCGGAGATCGCCGCCGAGCTGGACCTGCCCCTGGGCACGGTCCGCGTCCTCCTCGGCGACCTGCTGGACGCGGGCCTGATCGAGACGCACGAGCCGCTGGTGCTGGCCGAGTCCCCCTCGGAGGAGTTGCTGGAAGCCGTACTCGCGGGGTTGCGGGCGCTATGAGCAGGCAGGTTGACCGGCGCGACGGGCAGACGCGAACAGGCAGACCGCCGGGGTCCAGGGTAAAGTCTCAGCCCGGCGGGCGGATCCGTCCTGGTTCGACCGTACCGTCCGGTCCGGTCAGCGAGCCGGACGACGACCCGTGGCTCGATGCCGAGCCGGACCCGGGTACGGTCGGTCGGCACCGGTCCGAACCACCGGAGCGTCCCGGGGGGCCGTCGCCGGCCACGCCGGACG
Organism: Micromonospora sp. NPDC049559; assembly: GCF_040676675.1. NCBI lineage: Bacteria > Bacillati > Actinomycetota > Actinomycetes > Micromonosporales > Micromonosporaceae > Micromonospora > Micromonospora sp. NPDC049559. Next base: position 228,165 of record NZ_JBFAPK010000001.1, read on the forward strand.
CCGCGTTCGCCGACGCGGAGACGGTGCTGCAGCGCGCCGTCGAGCCGGACGCGACGCAGCGGATCGGACCGCCGCTGGTGGATCCGGCGAGCGGCGGGACGGGACCGAGCGACGATGGGAGGGGGCACGGGGGGATGGTCGAACCGCGGCAGCGTCCCCGGCGCACCCTCGCGGTCGTCCTGCTCGATTCGGTGCTCGACGGGTTCGCGGCGGTCCGGCGGCTGGCGGGACGCGTACGCGCCGCCACCCTGCGCGACCGGCGGCTGCTCCGCGGCCTCGCCGTCGCCTCCGCCGTGCTCGTGGCGGGCACGGCGATACTGCTCGTCGCGCTGCTGACCGGTCCGGGCGAGACCGGCCGGCCCCAGGTGGCGCCGGCGACCGAGCCCGGAATGGTCGCGAGCGTGGAGCCGGTCACGCCCGGGGTCGGGGTCAGCGCCGAGGCTTCGGCTCCCCCGCCCGCACCGCGCGAGTCGCCGGCCGGCCCGCCCGCTCCGCCGTCGCCCGGATCGCCGCAGTCGGCGGCCTCGGCCGCGCTGCTCGCGGCCCGGTTCGCCGTCGACGACAAGGCTCTGATCAGCTACGGAGCCTCGGTCCTGATCAGCAACTCCGGCTCGGCACCCGCGAACGGCTGGACCCTCGTCATCACCCTGCCCCGGCAGACCCTGTCGATCACGGACGTGGTCGGCGCACAGGCCACCCGCAACGGTGCCACCTGGACCTTCGTACCGGACCCGTCGACCGCCCAGGTGCGCGCCGGCGCCGCGGCCCAGGTGCGGTTCCGCGTCGACGGGGCGCCGATCGGCGCCACCCCGACGAGCTGCACCGTGAACGGCCGCCCCTGCGACGGACTGGCCGGCTGACCGCCGCTTCCGCACTGACCGGCCGGCGGCACCGGGGCCCTGAGGCACGAGGCGGCTGAGGCACGAGGCGGCTGAGGCACGAGGCGGCTGAGGCACGAGGCGGCTGAGGCACGAGGCGGCCGGCGGCACCAGGGGTGGCGCGGGGGCGGCCGGGGCGCGGGGTACGGCGGACGGCCCGCCTAGGCCGGCGGCAGGGCCAGGACGGCGAGCACGCCGAAGATCAGGAACGGTCCGAACGGCAGGTGCCCGGACCAGCGGATCCGTCCGGTCGCCAGCAGGACCAGGCTGACCACCGCCGAGCCGGCGAAGGCGAGCAGGAGCCCGAGCAGCACGGCGCCCCACCCGTACCAGCCGAGCAGGGCCGCGCCGCTGAGCGCCAGCTTGGCGTCGCCGAGGCCGAACCCGCGCCGGCCCAGCAACAGGGTCGAGGCCGCGAAGAGCAGCGCCACTCCGGCGCCGGCCAGCACGGCCCGTACCCAGGCCCGGCCGTCCCCGCCGGCGGTCCAGGCGGCGAGCCCGAGCAGTCCCCAGGTGCCGGCCGCCGCGCCGTAGGTGAGCCGGTCCGGCAGCCGGTGCACGGCGACGTCGACGAAGAGCAGCGGCACGGCACAGAGCACCCACCAGGCGAGCGCGATCGACTCCAGGACCGGCCGCCCGGCGAGCACGAGCACCGCGCCGGCGGCGAGCAGCACCAGTTCGAGCAGGAGCGGGGCGGCCCCGATCCGGGCTCCGCAGGCCGCGCAGCGAGCCGCCGGCGAGAGCGGCCGCAGGCCCGTACGGGGCCCGAGGGGCGTCCGGCACCGGTCGCACGCCGTCCGGCGTGACCGGCCGGACGGTACGGCCTCGGTCGCCACGACCCAGCGGAGCAGCGGCGCCACGAGCAGCAGCGGCGCCACGGCGGGCAGCGCGGCCCACCGTACGGGGCGCCGTCGCGGCACGGCTGCGGAAGCTCGCGGCGGGGAACCGTCCACCCCGGACCGCTGCCGCGCGCCGGCCTCCGGGGACGCACTCCGCCGCGTCGTCACCCCCACACCCCCGGGGAAAGCAAGCACGCCGCGTAGTTGAGTGGTCGCCGACGGGCGCCCGGCGGCGTACCCGTCCGGCGCCGCCCGGCCGGCGGCGCCACCGGGGCGGGCGGGCGCCGGCGCGGGCCACCGGGTCGACGGAAACGAGCCACCCGGCGCCGCGGCGCGGCGGTGACCCACCGGACAGAACCGCGCAGACCGGCGCCATTCGCCGTGAGGGAATCGCCGATGGACCGCGCGTCGCCGCGCTGGCGCATTCGCACCGTCAGCCCTCCGTACAGATCAATTTCCGATGTAGATCCGCGGGCGTCATATGACCTTTAACGGATAGCGCAAAGTTGATCGTAACCCTGCGTATTCCCGTTAATTGCCCCTGTTGCATCGCCGGTCGTCAGCCTATGCTCGCCCCTTGGATGGCACACAACCGGCGTACACAAGATCTATTTCGGCGGAATGGTCGTCCGATCACACCGAAACAACATCATCATCAGTGAATACCGGTACGGCGGAGCCGGCGGGCGCGGACGGGGCGCGCCGCCCCGACCCCGTCATGCCAACCGGCCGGGACGAGCCGCCCTCCACCAGGGCGGACGCACGTGTCCCCGGCCTAGTGGACGGCACGTGTCGCCCGTGGAGGAGAAGGGGGAAACAGCGGTGCGGATGAGGCATCCGGGCCGGTTCCCGACCATCCTCATTGTGATCGGGATTGCCGCCGTGATGTCCGCCTGCGCCCGCCCCGGCCCCGCCGGTGATCTCCTTTCCGCCGGCGGATCGAGCCGGTCGACCCCGAGCCCCGACGCCGGTACGGAGTCCGCGACGAAATCGGCGCTCGCGGCGTACGCGGGCTATCTCGCCGCGCTCCGGGAGGCCGAACTCGCGGCGGATCCGCACCATCCGTCGCTGCGGAAATACCTCGCCGATCCGCTGTTGACCCGGGTCGGTCTCGCCATTCGTGACGCGAAGGAGCACGGCGCCATGCGCACCGGCACCCTGGTCTCGGACCCGACGGTGACCGCCGTCAACCTCGACACCGTACCGGCGACGGTCTCCATCCAGGACTGCCTGGACGCCACCGGCTACCGGCTGGTCTACGTCGGGAACCGGAAGGTGGTGCCCGGTTCCGCCAGCGGGCGCCACCTCGCGACCGCCACCGCGACCCGTTATCCCGGCGACCGGTGGCTGATCAGTGCCGGCAGCACGCACGAGGACCAGCCGTGCTGAGCCGGCGGGACGGCCGCCCGACGTACCGGCGGCGGCCCCGCTCCGCGGCGACGGTGCGCGCTCCCGAGCGGCGCCCACCGACCCTCCCCATCGCCGCGGCGGCGGCCCGGCGTGCGGTCGCCACGGCCGCCCGCCGGGCCAACGCGCCCACCGGGCACGACGCGGCGGACGCGGCCCCGGCGGTGCGCCGGGGCGCGGTCCTGGTGGCCGTCCTGTCGCTGGTACTGGCCGTCGCCGCGCCGGTGACCGCGGCCCGGCGCGCCGCCCCCGGCGCCGACTGCCCGCCCGGCCAGAGCAACTGCGACGTCTGGGACAGCCGGCCGGGCAACCCGAGCCGGCCGGGCCGTCCCGGCGACGGCGACGACGGGGGCGGAGGCGGCGAGCGGGTCTGCCGCCGCGACGGCGCGCCGGTCCCCTGCTACGACGACCTGCTCGGCTGGTTCAACAGCGCCGACGGCTGCTACTACAAGCTGCAGGAGCCGCAGCCGGAGGGGACACCCGAGGGCAAGCAGTGGTACCTGCGCAGCTGTTCCGGCACGCAGGACAGCCGGCTGCTGGACGCGGCGCCGGGCGGGTTCGTCCCGCCCGACCCGGAGGAGCTGGCGATGCGCGCGCTGGCCAGCATCGAGCTGGCCCGCCCCGCCGTGCACCTGGCCCCGAACAAGGGGCCCGGCCTGGTCGGCCTGCCGATCTGGATGTGGACGGATCCGCTGCCCGCACCGACCGCCTCGGCGAGCGCGCCCGGCCTCACCGTCACCATCCAGGCCCGGGCCCGCAAGGTGGTCTGGGACATGGGCGACGGTACGGAGATCGAGTGCGCCGGCGCCGGCACCCGGTACGACCCGGCCCGGCACGGCGGTACCGCCTCGCCGGACTGCGGCTACGCCGGCGGGTACCCGCGGTCGAGCCGCAGCCAGCCCGGCGGGGTGTACCGGGTGACCGCGACCACCACCTGGGAGGTGACCTGGACCGGGGGCGGCCGCAGCGGCACCCTGCCGCCGCAGACCAGGACCAGCGCCGCACCGGGGACCATCCGCGTCGACGAGCTCCAGGTGGTGACCGAGTGACCGCGCCGACCGCGAACAGTCCCGTGGCGCTCGGCGCACCGATCACCCCGCCCCGGGTGGTCCGGCAGCGCCGGATGCGACCCGGGCTGCTCGGGCTCGCGGTCCTGCTGATCGCCCTCGGCGGGCTCGGGTCGGCGTTCGCGGTCACCTCGGTACGCGCCACCGGCAGCTACCTCGCCGTCGGCCGGGAGGTACCGGTCGGGACCGTACTGAGCCGGGACGACCTGGTCAGCGTCCAGGTCGCCGGCGGGCAGGGGCTGCGGCCCATCCCCACCGACCAGCTCGACCGGGTGGTCGGCAAGCGGGCCGCCGTGGCGCTGGCCCCGGGCAGCCTGCTGACCGCCGCCCAGCTCACCGACGAGCCGCTGCTCGGCCCGGGCCAGCAGCAGCTCTCGCTCGGCCTCAAGACCAGCGAGGTGCCGGCCCGGCAGCTGCACGCCGGCGACCGGGTGCTGCTGCTCAGCAAGCCGGTCAAGAACGCGGCCACCCCGGCGGCGAGCACCCGCTTCGAGGCAACCGTCATCGACATGGTCCGGGCCGAGGCCGGCGAGATCGTGCTCTACCTGGCGCTCGCCGCTCGGGACGTGGCGCCGGTGGTGGCGCTGGCCGCGGAGAGCCGGATCGCCGTGGTCCTCGACACGGCGGCCTGACCATGGCCGTCATCGCCTTCGTCGCCGGCAAGGGCGCCCCGGGGGTGACCACGGCCGCCCTGGCCTGCACGCTCTCCTGGCACCGCCGGACCGTGCTGGCCGAGTGCGACCCGGCCGGCGGCTCGATCCTCGCCGGCTACCTGGGCGGCGCGCTCGACGGGCCGCGCGGCATCGGCGAGCTGGCGGTGGCGGAGCTGCGCGACGGCAACCTGGACCGCGCCTTCTGGACCCAGCTGGTCGACCTGGACGCGCCGAAGCGGGAACGGCTGCTCCTGCCCGGCGTGGTCGACCCGGCGCAGGCGGGCAGCGTCACCCCGCTCTGGCAGCGGTTCGCCGACTTCTTCGCCGGGCTGGAGCGGGGCGAGCCCGGCTACGACGTGCTCGTCGACTGTGGACGGTTGCAGGTGGCCGCGCCGCCGTGGCCGCTGCTCCGTACCGCCGCGGTGGTGCTGGTCGTCACGGCCGCGCACCTGCCCGGCCTCTCCAGCGCGCGGGCCACCGTACGGGCCATCCAGCGGGACTTCGCCGAGCACCGGGTACCGGCCGGCTCGCTGCGGCTGCTGCTCGTGGGCGAGGGCCACCAGCGGGGCGAGGTGAGCAAGGCGCTCCAGCTGCCGGTGATCGCGCAGCTGCCCCGCGACCCGCGTACCGCCGAGGTGCTCGGCCACGGCGGCACGGTACGGGCGGGGCGGCCGTTGATGCGCGCGGCCGGCGCCCTCGAGGTGCCGATCGGTGCCCTGCTGGACCGGCGGCGGGCGCGGCTGAGCTGGCCGGGGGCACCGGAGGTGGCGGATGCGGTTTGAGCCGGTCCGGTACGACCCGCGCACCCGCGACGGCGGGATCGCCTCGATCGCCCCGCCGCTGGCCCCCGGCACGCCCCCGGCGCCGCCGAACGGGCACCACGCCGAGCCCGCGGCCCCGCCGGTCGTGCCGCCACCGCCGGTGGGCGCGCCGGTGACCGCGCCGCCGCCCCGGCCCCGGGTCGACTACGCCCTGGTCCGGGAGCTGCGCCGGCGGCTCAGCGAGCGGCTCACCGCCTGGCAGCGCGGGCGGGACTTCACCGCCGCCGAGGAGGAGTACGAGCGGGGCCGGCTCGCCGTGCTGGTGGTCGCCGAGTACGCCGACTCGGTCCGCCGGGCCGGTACGCCGATGCCGGCGGCCGAGGAACGGGCCCTGCTCGACCAGGTCACCGCCGAGCTGGTCGGGCTGGGCCGGCTGCAGAGCCTGCTCGGCGACGACTCGATCGAGGAGGTGCACATCCTCGGCTGCGACCTGGTCCGCATCGCCCGGCACGGCGGCGGCGTCGAGTGGGGCGAACCGATCGCCGACAGCGACGAGGAGCTGGTGGAGATCCTCCAGGCCGCGGCGCGGCGGGCCGGGGCGACGGAACGTTCGCTCTCCACCTCGAAGCCCACCCTGGACCTGCAACTGCCCGACGGCAGCCGGCTGGCCGCGGTCTTCCTGGTCAGCCACCGGCCGTACGCGGTGCTGCGCCGGCACAACACGCTCGACGTGACCCTCGACGACATCTGCGGCGGCCGGGCCGACCTGGACGAGATGGTGGACGTGCTGCTCCGGGACTTCCTGCGCGGGGCGATGGCGGCCGGGCTCAACGTCATGGTGGCCGGGCTGGCCGGGGCCGGCAAGACGACGGTGATCCGCGCGCTGATGCACGAGATCCCGGAGGACGAGCCGTTCGTGCTGCTGGAGGAGAGCCGCGAGCTGCTGCCGGCGCGCGGCCGGCGCCGGCACCGGGCGGTGATGAGCTTCGAGTCGCGGGAGGGGCACGGCGAGCGCGGCCCGGACGGCCGCCCGGCCGGGGAGGTGACCATCGCCGATCTCATCCCGGTGGCGCTTCGGATGGGCGTACTGCGGATCATCGTGGGCGAGGTCCGGTCCCGCGAGATCGTGCCGATGCTCCAGGCCATGACGACCAGCCGCGGCTCGATGTGCACGATCCACGCCCGTACCCCGGCCGGGGTGGGCGAGCGGATCGTCGAGCTGGCGCTCTCGCACGGCCGGGAGATGACCGTGGACCAGGCACGCCGGATGGCCGGGAACGCGCTGGACCTGATCGTCTACGTGACGGTCGAGGACGAGACCGCGATCGGCGGGCGCAAGGAACGGTTCGTCTCGCACGTCGAGGAGGTCATCGGGGTCGGTGACGGCAACCGGATCACCACCACGACCATCTTCGGTCCGGGCCCCGACGGCCGGGCCGTACCCCGGCACCTGCCCGAGCGAGTCCGCGACCAGCTGATGCGGGTCGGCTACGACCCGCGGCTGCTCTCCCGCTACATCGAGGCGGGCGTCGGCGCGTGGCGTCGACCCCGGCACAGCCGGCTGGGACCGCGGGCCGTGGGGGGCGGGTGACGATGCCGGCCAACCTGGAGCTGATCGCGGTGTGCTCCGGCGCCGCCTGCGTGGGCGGGCTGGTGCTGCTGGTCGTGGCGCTGGTCGGCACCCGCCGCCCGGCCGGGCCGGCGTCGGTGCCGGGCCGGTGGCTGGGCCGGTTCTGGCTGGGTGCGGGCGCGAACCGGCGGGAGCAGCGCCGGCACCAGGCGCTGCTCGTCGTCGCGGTGGTCGCCGGGGCGCTGGCGTTCCTGCTGACCGGCCTGCCGGTGGTAGGGCTGCTGGTCGTCGTCGCGGTGCCGGGTACGCCCTGGCTCTTCACCGTCGGCCGGGCCGAGCAGCGGGCCATCGCGCGGATCGAGGCGGTCGGCGAGTGGACCCGCCGGCTGCGGGACGTGTCCGGCGTCGGCCAGGGACTCCAGCAGGCCATCATCGGTACGGCCGTCACCGCCCCAGAGGAGATCGACGAGGAGGTACGGCTGCTCGCCGAGCGGCTGCGCGCCGGCTGGGTGGCCCGGACCGCCCTGCTCGCGTTCGCTGAGGACATCGGCGACCCGGTCTGCGACCAGGTGGTGGCGGCGCTGATCCTGCACCTGGCCGACCGGGGGGAACGGCTCGGCGACGTGCTCGGCTCGATCGCGACGGCCGCCGCCGCCGAGGTCGCCACCCGGCGGGAGGTCGAGGCGAAGCGGACCCAGCCCCGGTTCGCGGTGCGCTTCCTCACCGGGATGACGCTGCTGACCCTCGGCTACGGCCTGCTCAACCCGACCTACATGCGCCCGTACGCGACCGGGACCGGGCAGCTGGTGATGGTGGTACTGGGCGGCTCCTTCGTCGCCCTGCTGGCCTGGGTACGGGCGATGAGCCTGCCGCCCCGGCCGGTCCGCTTCCTCGCCCCGCCCGCCGCCCGGGAGCCGGCCAACGGTCAGCCGGCCGCCGTACGGTCGGTCGCCGGCGCCGGGTTCCTGCGGACCGGGGAGGCGGCCAGATGATCGTCAACTGGCCGCTGGCCGCCGCGGTGACCGGGGGTGCCGCGATCGGCCTCGGGATCTTCTTGGTGATCCGGGAGGCGCTGCCGCCCGCACCGGCCCTCGGCCCGGCGCTGCGCCGGCTGCACCAGCCGCCCCGTCCGGCCGGTACCGCCGGGGTCGGGCGGAACCTGGACTGGCTGCACGGACCGGCCCGCTGGCTGCGCCCGCCCACCCGCGACCTGGCCCTGCTGGGCCGCACCCCCGAGCAGTACGCCCTCTCGCTCCTGCTCTCGGCGCTGGTCGGCCTGGTAGCGCCGGCCCTGGCCGCAGCGGTGGTCGCGGCGGCCGGCGTCGGCCTGCCGGTCGCGGTACCGGCCGGCGTCGGGGTCGGGCTCGCCGCGCTGAGCGCGCTGCTGGCGCATCACGACGTGCTGAGCCGGGCCGAGCGGGCGCGCCGCGAGTTCCGCCGGGCCATCTGCACGTACCTGGACCTGGTGGCGCTGCAACTCTCCGCCGCGCACGGGCCGGTGCAGGCGCTGGAGCAGGCCGCCGGGGTCTGCGACGGCTGGGTCTTCGAGCGGATCCGGGAGGCGCTGCGGATGGCCCAGCTACAGATGCACTCGCCCTGGGACGAGCTGCGCCAGCTCGCCGACGAGATCGGCGTACCGGAGCTCGGCGACGTCGGCGCGATCATGCAGTCCTCCGGCTCGGAGGGCGCCCAGGTGCACGAGACGCTGCGCAGCCGGGCCGACTCGCTGCGCGAGCAGATCCGCACCGACAACCTCGCCCGGGCGGAGGCGGTCACCGGGCGGCTCGACGTGCCCGGCGCGCTGTTGGTCTTCATCCTCGTCGGCTTCGTCCTCTACCCGTTCATGACCCGGATCTGACCGTCGCCTGCGAAGGGAGCCCCCGTGGCCGTCATCGCGTACCTCTACAGCCGCCTCGCCGACCGCCTGCGCCAACTGGGCCGGGAGCCCGACCGGGGCGACAACCCCGTACCGACGGCGGTCATCATCGTCGGGCTCGCCATCCTCGCCGCGGCGGTGGTCACCTGGGCCTACAACACCGCCGACGGGTTCATGGACCGCGTCGTACCGGGCACCCCCACCCTCCAGTGAGCGGCGGCGACGCGCGGGGCCTTCCGCCGGCACGGCGCGGCGGCGGGGCGGACGGGGAGCGGGACCGGGGCGCCTCCCCGGTCGAGCTGGCGATCCTGCTGCCGGGCATCCTGGTGCTGCTCTTCGCCGCGGTACAGGTGGCGGCGATCTTCCTGGCCCGCACGGTCGCCCTCGCCGCCGCCCAGGAGGCCGTCGGCACGGTACGGGTGCACGACGGCCCGCCGGACGCGGCGGGGGTCGCCGCCGCCGAGCGCTTCATCGCCGGCTCCGGGGACTGGCTCACCGGGGCGCGGGTCTACCGCTCCTCGCCCGTCTCGGACGGCACCCGGGTCAGCTTCACCGTCGAGGGGCGCGCGCTGTCGATCCTGCCGTGGGTCGACTTTCCCGTGCGGCAGACGGCCCACGGCACGGTCGAACGCTTCACGGTCGAGTGATGGCCGGGCGCGAGCGGGGCTCGGTCTCGATCGAGGTGACCATCCTCGTACCGGTCTTCCTGCTGCTGGTGGCGCTGGCCGCGGTGGCCGGGCGCGGCGTGGTCGCGCAGAACGCCATCGAGGTGGCGGCGCACGACGCCGCCCGGGCCGCCTCCATCTCCCGTACCGCCGCCGCGGCCGACGCCAACGCCCGCGCCGCCGTGGACGAGTCGCTGCGGAACCAGGGGCTGGACTGCGCGGCGCTGTCGGTGCGAACGGACGTGACCGACTTCGCCCGACCGGTCGGACCGGCGGACCCCGCCGACCCGCCCGTGGTCTCGGTCAGCGTCACCTGCGAACTCTCGTTCGCCGACCTGCCGCTGCCCGGCCCGCTGGACTCGACCGTGCTGACCGCCGCCTTCACCTCGCCGCTCGACTGGTACCGGAGCCGGTCGTGAGCCGCGGCCGCGCGCCTCGCCGCCCCGCCGGCCGGTACGCGGGCCCGCCGAGGCACCGGTACGCGTTCCGCGCGGCCCGGCCGGCCGGGCCTTCGACGGGTCGGCGGCCGGCGGACCAGGGCCGGGTGAGTGTCTTCCTGGCGATCGCGCTGGTGGCGGTCCTCGTGATCATCGGGCTGGTGGTGGACGGGGCCGGCCGGGTGCGGGCGATGCAGCGGGCCGACAACCTCGCCGCCGAGGCGGCCCGCGCCGGGGGCCAGGCGATCGACGTGGCGGCGGCCGTCGACGGGGACGCGAAGGTGGTCGACCCCGAGGACGCCCGGAACGCGGCCAACCTCTACCTGGCGCGGCTCGACGAGCCCGGGGTGACCGGCACGGCCGAGCCCTCCGCCGACGGCGAACACCTGACCGTCACGGTCTGGATCACGTACGACACCGCGATGCTCGACCTCTTCGGCTTCCCCGACACCTACGTGACCCGGGGTACGGCGACCGTCGAACTCGTGACCACTTCGGACTGAACAGGGAGGCGGGACCATGCCAACACCGGGTCGCTCCGCGACGAGCCGGGCCGGCCGGATCGGTACCGGCATCGGCGCGCTCGTCGTGCTGCTCGCGCTGCTTCTCGGCGCGCCGGCCGCGCTCGTGGCCCTGGCCGGCAATCCGCTGCCGGACCACGTACCCGGGCTCAACGAGATCACCACTGTGCTGACCAGCCGGGACGACGGGCAGCTCTTCCTGCGCGCGCTGGCCGTCGTGGGCTGGCTCGGCTGGGCGACGTTCGCGCTGTCGGTACTGGTGGAGATTCCGGCCCGGGTGCTGCGCCGGCCGGCGGTACGGCTGCCCGGGTTGGGCCGCCAGCAGCGGGCCGCGGCGGCGCTGGTCGGGTCGGTGGCGCTGATCATCGCCGCGAGCCCGGCGGCGGCAACCGCGAGCGCGGCCCTACCGGCCGTCGCGACGGCGGCCCAACCGGCGCCGTCGGCGGAGGGACCGGTGATCGTCTCCGTGCCGCCCCCCGGCCCGCAGGCCGCGCCGGCGACCGGTCCGGCGCTGCCCGAGCCGGTCTACCGGGTCGAGCGCGACGACTACCTCGGCGAGATCGCGGACCGCTATCTCGGGGACTTCGACCGGTACCCGGAGCTGGCCCGACTCAACAAGATCCACAACCCGGACCGGATCCGGGAGGGACAGCTCCTGCACCTTCCGGACCACGCGGTCGACCGGGGCGTACGCGACCACGCCACCGGCCTGGTCGCGGCGCCGCCCCCGCCGGGCGGCTGGCCCGAGGTTCCCTCGCCGCACCAGCAGCCGGGCGATGCCGAGCCGGCCGGAGCGGGCGCCCCGCCCCGGGTCGGCGCCGGCCCGGGCGGCCCGGAGCGGGGCGGTCCGGCGCAGCCCGGGGGTGGGACGCAGGCCGGCGGTCCGGCGGGCGGCGCGGAGTGGGGCGTGCCCGCGCAGGTGGGGACCGGCGGGTCGGAGGAGCAGTCGCGCGACGGGGTCAGCACCTTCACCTTCGGCGCCTCCCGCGCGGCCGAGCCGGAAGAGCTGAACCGCCCGCTCGCGGTCACCGCGGTGCTCGCCGCGGCCAGCATGGTCGGCGCGCAGGTCGGGGCGCTGCTCGGGCTCCGGCGCCGCCCCGCGCCGGGGCGTATCGCCTCCGGCCGGCACCGACTGCGCGACCGGGTCCGGTGAGCGGTCACCGCCACACCGAACGAGCGCGCTACTGCCCGGATCCAGTGCCCTCACCAGCTCGGGAGGGGCCTGGATCCGGGCAGTAGCGCGATCTCGCTGGTCGAGGCGTGCTCAGGGCAGGCGGGCCTCCAGCACGCCGCCGATCACCCGGGTCGGGAGCACCTGCTGGTCGGTACCGGCCGGACCGTGCACGACCTCGCCGCCGCCGAGCTGGAACGTGCTGCCGTGCCACGGACAGACCACGCACGTCTTGCCGTCGACCCGGACCACCTCGCCCTGGCCGAGCGGGCCGCTCTGGTGGGCGCAGCGCTCCAGCATCACGGTGATCTCGTCGCCGTCCCGGTAGACCACCACCGACACGTCGTTCAACTGCCGGGTGAGCAGCGTCGCCTCGGGCAGGGTCGCCAGGTCGGCGATGGGGTGCCAGCCGTCCTCGATCAGGTTCAGCTCCGGTACGCCGTGGTTGACCCCGGCCGCCTGCTTGTACGCCAGGTGCCCGCCGAGGTACGCCCCGCCGCCCGCCGCCGCCAGCCCGAGCATGCTCAGCAGCCGGCCGACACCGTGCCGCCCGGTCAGCCGCGCGGCGAGCGAGCCGCTGAAGAGCAGCAGGCCGGTCGAGTTCGCCAGCGCGTGCACGAGCCCGACCCGGCGCTGCTCCCGCGACTGCGACGCCCAGTCGTTCGCGCCGGCGACCGCCGCCGGCAGCGCGCTGACCGTGCCGACCCCGAGCAGTACGGTCGCCGCCCGCCGCTGGTTGGGCAGCAGGTCGAGCACCGCGGCGGAGAACCACGCCCCGATCGGCAGCTGGACCAACGCCGGGTGCAGCGGGTGGCCGAGCCAGACGCCGTGCAGGATGTCCCTGATTCGCTGACCGCGCAGCAGCGACATGACCGACCGCTGCATCCGGTCGCTGAGCGGATCGAGCCGGGTCGTCGTTTCCAGCCTGGTCAAGAGTTCGCGCACGATTGGCTACTTCCCGCTCCGTCGCGCCCCAAACGGCCCGAACGGGCGACCCGGTGCGAGAGCGAACGGCAGGACACGGTCGCGCCCCCGGCGCGCCGCACCTTGCCGGTTCCGGTTCCCGGCGCACCGCGCCCCGCCGGTCCTCGTTCCCGGCCCGCCGCGCAGCCGCCGATCCGGTCGCGGGGCGCCGAGGCATGGCGCTCCGGCTCCCGGGTAAAGGCTGAGATGCGAATCGCGATCACCGGAGCCACCGGCAACGTCGGTACCGCGCTGCTGCGCCGGCTCGTCAGCGAGCCCGACATCGAGGTGGTGGGCTTCGCCCGCCGGGTGCCGGGACGGGACGCCGGGCCACCGTACGAGGGGGTGGAGTGGCACGCGATCGACCTCGGCGACCCCGGCCGTACGGACGATCTCGCGGGCTGGTTCCGGGGCGCCGACGCGGTGGTGCATCTGGCCTGGCAGGTCCAGCCGAGCCGGAACCGGGGCCGGCTGCGGCGTACGAACGTCACCGGCACCCGTACCGTCGTCCGCGCCCTGCAACGGGCCGGTGTGCCGAAGCTCGTCTACGCCTCCTCGTTCGGGGCCTACTCCCCCGGGCCGAAGGACCAGCGGGTGGACGAGAACTGGCCGGTCAACGGCGTGGCCGCCTCCGCCTACAGCGTCGACAAGGCCGCGGTCGAGGCGTTGCTCGACGGCGTGGAACGGGAGGCGCCCGAGCTGCGGGTGGTGCGGATCCGGACCGGGGTGGTGTTCCAGCGGGAGGCGGGCGCCGAGATCAGCCGCTACTTCCTCGGGCGGCTGCTCACCCCCGTCTCGATCTTCCGCTCCGGCCGGCTGCCGATCCTGCCCCGCAACCGGCGGCTGCGCAGCCAGGTGGTGCACGCCGACGACGCGGCCGAGGCGTACCTGCTGGCGCTCCGCAACGACCGCGTCGGCGCCTTCAACATCGCCGCCGAACCGGTGCTGGACGCCACGATGCTGGCGCGGGAGCTGAAGGGGCACACGGTGCCGGCGCCGCTGCCCCTGCTGCGGTTGGTCGCCAAGGCCGCCTGGCACTTCCGGCTGGTACCGGGCGATCCGGGCTGGTTGGACCTGACCGCCGAGGTGCCGCTGATGGACTGCGGCCGGGCCAACCGCGAGCTGGGATGGCAGGCCCGCCGGGACGCCCGCGACGCGGTCCGGGAGGGCGTGGCCGGCATCGCCGCCGGTGCCGGCAGCGGCAGCCCTCCGATGCGGCCGCGCCGGGGCGCGGCCCGGCACGGGCGGGGCGACCGGCCCCGGGAGCGCGCCGCCTGACCGGTTGTCGCGGGGGCACGGGGTGGACGACCCACGCCCCGGGCGGAAGTCGGTTGCGTGCGGACCGGTGGATCTGAGTACTGTTGCGCCATGTCGAGCCCTGAGGCATCCAAGGTGGGGGCTTTCGGTCACGCCGTCAGCTCCCTGAACCGCTGAGTTCATCGTCCGCTACCCGGCAGTCTTCGCTGCCTGGGATATTCGCGCGCGACCCTGGGGCGCTGGCCGCGGTGACGAGACGTCTCCTCGTTCTCTCTCACCTCGGAGTTCCCGATGCCTCTGCCGCTCTACCTGCTCGCCGTGGCCGTCTTCGCCACGGGCACCTCGGAGTTCATGCTCGCCGGCCTGCTGCCGGACATCGCCACAGACCTCGACGTGTCGGTCGGGGCCGCCGGGCTTCTCACCTCGGCGTTCGCCGTCGGGATGATCATCGGCGCGCCGCTGATGGCGGCGCTCGCCCGCCGGTGGCCCGCCCGGGCCAGCCTGCTGGGCTTCGTGCTGGTCTTCGCCGCGACCCACGTCGTGGGCGCCCTCACGACCAGTTTCCCCGTCCTGCTCGTCACCCGGGTGGTCGCCGCCCTCGCCAACGCGGGCTTCCTGGCCGTGGCGCTGAGCACGGCAGGCACGCTCGTCGCGTCCGATCGGAAAGGGCGCGCGTTGGCGGTACTGCTCTCGGGTACGACGGTGGCCACCATCGCCGGAGTCCCCGGCGGCGCACTGCTCGGCACGGTGCTCGGCTGGCGGGCGACCTTCTGGGCGATCGCGCTGCTCTGCCTTCCCGCTGCCTTCGGCGTCGTGAAGGGCATCCCGGCCCGGGTCGGAGCGGCACCCCGGGCCACCGCGGCCGGCTCGTCTCTTCGGGACGAGATCGCCCAGCTGGCGATGCCCGCACTGGTCCTGGTCATGCTGCTCGGCGCCCTGGTCAACGCCGCCACCTTCGCGACGTTCACCTTCCTGGCACCGATCGTGACCGAGACCGCCGGCCTGGGCGAGCTGTGGGTTCCGGTGGTGCTGGTGCTCTTCGGTGTCGGGTCCTTCGTCGGTGTCACCGTCGCGGGACGGCTCTCGGATCAGCGTCCCGGCATCGTGATCGCCGTCGGTGGCCCGTTGCTGTTGCTCGGCTGGGTCGCGTTGGCTGCGCTGGCCGCCCAGCCGGTGGCGCTCCTGCTCCTCGTGTTCGTACAGGGCGCGCTCTCCTTCGCGTTGGGTAGCACCCTGATCGCCAGGGTGCTCTACGCCGCAGCGGGCGCTCCCACCATGGGAGGCTCGTATGCGACCGCGGCGCTCAACCTCGGTGCCGCTGGCGGCCCCGTCGCCGCTGCCGCCGCCCTCGCGTCCGGCGCTGGCCATCTCGGCCCCGTGTTGGTCAGCGGCCTCCTGGTCGCGGTCGCGCTGCTCGTCGCCCTACCACTCCGGCGATTCGTCGCACCCCACGTTGCCCAGGCGGTTCGATGACGCACGTGAACGCTCCGTCGAGGGCCGAAGGCCGAGAGCCGAGAGCCGAGAGCCGAGAGCCGAGAGTCGAGAGTCGAGGGCGGCGGTAACTCATCGAGCGCGGCTGACCGCTGGGAGCGAACTCCGCACCGCGACACGCCCACATCATCTGGTGTGTTGACGGGAAACACCCCACTAGATCTAGGATCAGTGCATTGCTGGTTCGGCCGTACCCGAGGTGGACGGCCGGCCAGGCGGTGCTGTCAGCCAGGCGCCACCGCCGAAGAGGGAACCCGGTGCGAGTCCGGGACTGCCCCGCAGCGGTGAGCGGGAACGACCTCCGTCATGAGCACTGGAGCACGGTTTTCCGGCGCGAGCGCGTACGCCGGAACGGCCAGCCGTGCCCCGGGAAGCGACGGTCAGTAGGCAAGCACGGCGACGTGCCCTGCCCGCGAGTCCGAAGACCTGCCAGCAATGCGTACCGGGCGCCCGTCCGGTACGCCGAGGACCGGATCCCGCCGTGGCCGCCACGCGTACCAGCGCGGCGCACACCACCGTGGGCCGGTCCGAGCTCGGGGCCTCGCGGGGGGCCGTCGGGTCGTACGGGTTGCCGCCGGAACACCGACCGGCGGTGGTTCGGCGTGCCGTCGTGCCCTCCGCGGGGTCTCCGGATCCCCAGACCGAGGAGTAGCACGTGTCGGCATCCGCCACCATCGCACCACCCGAGCAAGACCACATTGGACGGCTACGCGCCGCCGTCGCCGCGCACTGTCGCGACCTGCCCGACACCGACCCGGAGCGGCTGATCGAGCTGGTCCGCTCCGGACGGACGGCCACGGCCGACGCCGCCGAGCTGCACCAGCTCGCCATCTCGGCCGCGGCCGGGCTGATCGGCGAGGACCCGCAGTACGCCCGCCTCGCCGCCCGGCTGCTCGCCGACCAGATCCGGCGGGAGACCGCCGCGCAGGGCATCGACTCGTTCAGCGCGTCCGTCGCCGCCGCGCAGGCCCAGGGGCTGCTCGATCCCGCGTTCGCCGACTTCGTGGCCGCGCACGCCGCCGCGCTGGACGCCCTGCTCGACCCGGCCGCCGACGACGCGTTCGAGTTCTTCGGGCTGCGTACCGTCTACGACCGGTACCTGCTGCGGCATCCCGAGACCCGCGCGGTGCTGGAGGCGCCGCAGCACTTCTTCCTCCGGGTGGCGACGGCCCTGGCCGTACCGATCGGCGGCACGCCGGCGGACGGCGACGCCGCCGTCCCGACCGGCGGGGCGGACGGGGCGGATGGGACGGCCGCCGCCGAGGCGGAGGTGGCCGAGGCGACCGAGGCCGCCGCCGGTCTCTACCGGCTGATGGCCCGGCTGGCGTACCTGCCCAGCTCTCCCACGCTCTTCAACGCCGGCACCCGACACCAGCAGCTCTCCTCCTGCTTCCTGGTGGACTCGCCCCGGGACGAACTCGACTCGATCTACGAGCGGTACACGCAGGTGGCGCGCCTGTCCAAGTACGCGGGTGGGATCGGCATCTCCTGGTCCCGGGTCCGCTCCCGTGGTTCGCTGATCCGCGGCACCAACGGGTACTCGCACGGGATCGTGCCGTGGCTGCGCACCCTGGACGCCAGCGTCGCGGCGGTCAACCAGGGCGGCCGGCGCAAGGGTGCGGCCTGCGTCTACCTCGACACCTGGCACGCCGACATTGAGGAGTTCCTGGAGCTGCGGGACAGCACCGGCGACGAGGCCCGCCGCACCCACAACCTGAACCTGGCGAACTGGGTGCCCGACGAGTTCATGCGCCGGGTCGAGGCCGACACGGAGTGGTCCCTCTTCGACCCGAAGGACGTGCCGGAGTTGGTCGACCTCTGGGGCGACGAGTTCGACGCGGCGTACCGGGCGGCGGAGGCGGCGGGCCGGGCCGTCCGTACGCTGCCGGCCCGGACGCTGTACGCCCGGATGATGCGTACCCTCGCGCAGACCGGCAACGGCTGGATGACCTTCAAGGACGTGGCGAACCGCACCTGCAACCAGGTCGGCGCCGGCGGTGGCGTGGTGCACCACTCCAACCTCTGCACCGAGATCCTGGAGGTGACCAGCGACGGCGAGACCGCGGTCTGCACCATCGGCTCGATCAACCTCGCCGCACACCTGCGCCCGGCCGGCGCGTCTGCGTCGGGCGCGTCGTCCGGCGCCGTGGCCTCGAACCCGTCGGCTCCAAGCCTGCCTTCGTCGGAGCCCGCCACGGACCTCGCGGCCGAGCGGCTGGACCTGGCCGCGCTCGCCGAGACGGTACGCATCGCGGTCACCGCGCTGGACAGCGCCATCGACCGCAACTACTTCCCCACCGAGCAGGCGGCCACGGCGCACCGGCGCTGGCGGCCGATCGGGCTCGGCGTGATGGGGCTGGCGGACGTCTTCGCCGCGCTGCGGCTGCCGTTCGACTCACCGGCCGCGACGGCGCTCTCCACCCGGATCGCCGAGGAGATCGCCCTGGCCGCGTACGGGACGTCGGCCGCGCTCGCGGCCCGCCACGGCGCCCATCCGGCGTACCCGCTGACCCGGGCGGCCGGCGGGGTGCTCCACCTCGACCACTGGCCGGCCGCCACCCCGGCGCGTACCGAGGCCTGGGCGGCGGTACGGGAGCAGGTGGCCCGGCACGGCCTGCGCAACTCGCTGCTGGTCGCCATCGCGCCGACCGCCACGATCGCCTCGATCGCCGGCTGCTCCGAGTGCGTCGAGCCGTACGTCTCCAACGTCTTCAAGCGCGAGACGCTCTCCGGCGAGTTCCTCCAGCTCAACCGCCATCTGGTCGCCGATCTCAAGCGGCTGGGCCGGTGGACGCCGGCGACCCGGGACGCGATCAAGCGGGCGGACGGCTCGGTCGCCGGACTGGACCTGCCGGCCGAGCTGCGCGAGCTGTACCGGACCGCGTGGGAACTGCCGCAGAAGGCGCTGATCGACCTGGCGGCGGCGCGGGCGCCGTACGTCGACCAGTCGCAGTCGCTGAACCTCTTCCAGGCCGACCCGACCATCGGCAAGCTCTCCTCGATGTACGCCTACGCGTGGCGGGCCGGCCTGAAGACCACCTACTATCTGCGCTCCCGCCCGGCGACCCGGATCGCGCAGACCACGGTTGTCAGGAAGAGCCCCGTGTTGTCGCATCCGGTGGTAGCAGGGCCTCTTCCCAACAGCCTGATCGGCGCGGGCGACGACGCCGTCGCCTGTTCCCTGGAGAACCCCGAGAACTGCGAGGCGTGCCAGTGACCGACCCGTCGACCGCCGCCGTCCGGCCGGGAAGCCGGCAGATGCTGCTCGACCCCGGGATGGACCTGACCCTGCGGCCGATGCGGTACCCGGCCTTCTACGAGCGGTTCCGCGCGGCGATCCGCAACGCCTGGACGGTGGAGGAGGTGGACCTCGCCTCCGACGTACCGGACCTGGCCCGGCTCACCGCCCAGGAGCGGCACCTGGTGAACCGGCTGGTCGCCTTCTTCGCCACCGGCGACTCGATCGTGGCCAACAACCTGGTGCTCAACCTGTACCAGCACGTCAACGCGCCGGAGGCCCGGCTCTACCTCTCCCGCCAGCTCTTCGAGGAGGCGGTGCACGTCCAGTTCTACCTGACCCTGCTGGACACGTACCTGCCCGATCCGGACGAGCGGGCGCGGGCGTTCGCGGCGGTGGAGCACATCCCGTCGATCCGGGACAAGGCGCGGTTCTGCTTCCGCTGGATCGACTCGATCGGCTCGCTGGCCCAGCTGCGGGACCGGGCGGACCGGCGGGCGTTCCTGCTCAACCTGATCTGCTTCGCCGCCTGCGTCGAGGGGCTCTTCTTCTACGGCGCCTTCGCGTACGTCTACTGGCTGCGCTCGCGCGGCCTGCTGCCCGGGCTCGCCACCGGCACCAACTGGGTCTTCCGGGACGAGTCGATGCACATGGAGTTCGCGTTCGCGGTGGTGGACACGGTACGGCGCGAGGAGCCGGACCTCTTCGACGCGGAGATGGCCGCCGACGTGACCCGGATGCTGACCGAGGCGGTCGAGGCCGAGCTGGCCTTCGCCCGCGACCTCTGCGGCGACGGCCTGCCCGGCATGAACACGACCGACATGCGCCGGTACCTGGAGTACGTGGCGGACCAGCGGCTGGCCCGGCTGGACCTGCCGGCGCACTACGGCTCGACCAACCCGTTCCCGTTCATGGAGTTGCAGGACGTGCAGGAGCTGACCAACTTCTTCGAGCGGCGGGTCTCGGCCTACCAGGTGGCCGTACCCGGCTCGGTCGCGCTCGACGAGGCCTTCTGACCGGGGTGACGCACGTGGTTTCGGGGACGGCGTGCCCGCGACGGATTCACGCGTGACCGCCCAGAGCGGGCATGCCGCCCCCGGAACCAGGACCGCTGCGAACCCCGGCCTGGTGGACCGGTGGTCCGTGCGCCGTCACGCGCCGGCGAGCTGGTCCCGGTGGTCGCGGACGAACTCGGCGAGGCTGCGCGGCGCACGGCTGGTCACCTCGGCGACGTCGCCGGTGGTGAAGTCGCCCCAGCCGGCGCCGTACGCCGCGCGGTACTCGGCGAGGACCCCCGCCGACCACGCGTCGAGGCCGGCCGCGAGCAGGGCGTCGCGCGTCTCCTCGGGGGACTGCGGTACGTACCGCACCTCCCGGTCGAGCACCCGGCTGATCTCGTCGGCCGCCTGGTACAGGGTGACGCTCTCCGGGCCGGTGGGCGTGTAGATCCGACCCTCGTGCCGCTCGGGTGCGGCGAGGACGGCCGCCGCCACCGCGGCGATGTCGCGTACGTCGACCGCGCCGACCCGCCCCTCGCCGTAGACCCCGTACAGCCGGTCCCCGACCAGGCCGCCGAGCAGGATGTTCTGCATGAAGTTGCTCGGCCGCAGGATCGTCCAGCCGAGCCCGGACTCCCGCAGCTCGGCGTCGGAGAGGGCGTGCAGTCGCCCGTTGCGCGTGGGCGCGTCGTGCGCGGCGCCGATCGCCGAGAGCCGTACGACGTGCCGCACGCCGGCCTGCCGCGCGGCCCAGAGCGCGTTCATGCTCTGGCTCGGCGCCTGCGGCCCCATCGGGGTCAGCAGCCACAGCGCCGTCACGCCGTCGAAGGCCGGCGTCAGCGTGGCCGGCTCGTCCAGGTCGCCGACGGCGTACTCGACTCCGGCGAGGTCGGGCGCGCGCGACTTGTCCCGGACCAGCGCGCGTACCGGGGTCGTGCCGGCGAGCTGCCGCAACACCTCGCGCGAGACGGTGCCGGTCGTACCGGTGATCAGGATGGTCATGGTTCTCCTCCGCGGTTGCCTGGGCGAATCGACTGCCTCGACGGCTCGATCGCCTGGAACGGGTCGGCCGGCCCGGTCCGCACCGGTGGCCTCTACTGTCGGCGGGGCCGGCGCCCGCGCCGCGAACCACGATATAGTCCAAACATGTGACAGTCCAATGATTGGACGATTAGATGAGTCGTAGCACACAGCAGGACCGGAGCACGCGCAAGGAACTGGACCCGGATCTGGGGATCCTGGCCGTCCAGTTCGCCGCCGGACTACAGCGGGAACTCTTCCGACGGGCGGCGGAGGACGGATTCGACGACGCCCGACCCCGGCACGGCGCGGTGCTCGCGTACCTCGACGCCGACGGCACCCGCCCCGGTGAACTCGCCCGGCTCGCCGGTCGCAACAAGCAGACGATGGGCGCGATCATCGACGAGCTGGAGCGGCTGGGCTACGTCCGGCGGACGCCCGATCCGGCCGACCGCCGGGCCAAGCTCGTCGTACCGACCGAGCGGGGGCTGCGCTTCATGGCGGTCACCGACGGCATCGTCGAGGCGATCGAGCGGGAACTCGGCGACGCGCTCGGCCAGGACCGGTACCGGGAGTTCCGGGGTGCGCTGCGGGCCGCCGTGACGGCCCTGCCGGAGGCCGGCGGCGACGCCGAGGGCTGACGAGGGGGCCAGCCGACGATCACCCGATGTCGAGTACGGCCTTGCCGCGCACCCGGCGGCCGAGCAGCGCCTCGGCCGCCTCGCCCGCCCGCTCCCACGGGCCGCGCCAGCCGACCTGCGGGTCGAGTCGACCCCGCGCCAGCAGGCCGACCAGGTAGCCGAGGTCGGCGCCGAAGCGCTCGCCGTGGATCGGGTGCCCGACCACGAACGGCTCGATCGACCGGTCGCCGCCGCGCAGGCGCTCCCGCTCGAAGTCGATGGTGGTCGGCTCGCGGGAGGCCATCCCGACGCTCAGTACCCGACCGCCCGGCTCGACCAGGCCGAAGGCTTCGGCGAGCGACCTTCCACCCACGTTCTCCAGCACGCCGGAGACCGGCGCGGTGACGTCCGCCAGACCGACGACGACCTCGCTCGCGCCGATCTCCCGCAGCCCCTCGCCCCGCTCCGGACCGCCGACCGAGGCGACGACGTGCGCCCCGGCCAGGGCGGCGAGCTGCACCGCGAACCGTCCCACCCCGCCGGACGCTCCGGTCACGAGCACGCGCCGGCCGAGGACGGGGCCGAGCCGGCGCAGCGCCCGCAACGCGGTGACCCCCGCCGCCGGCAGCGCGCTCGCGGCGCCGAGTTCGACGCAGTCGGGTACGACCGCCAACTCCCCGGTGTGCACGGCCCGGCGCTCGGCCCAGGCACCCCCGCCCCAGCCGAAGCCGACGACCCGGGTGCCCTCGGCCGGGCCGGATCCGTCGTCCGCCGCCGCCACGACGGTCCCGGCCGCGTCCAGCCCGGGTACGCCGCCGGGCCGGGCCCGGTCGGCGAAGGCGAGTTCCGCGAAGTTGAGCGAGGCGGCGCGCACCTCGATCAGCGCCTCGGCCGCGCGCGGTCGCGGTTCGGCCACCTCGGCGAAGGCGAGGCGCCCCGGCACGTCCGGGTCGTGGACCAGTGCTCGCATGCTGTTCCTCCGGGAGAAGCGGTGCGCCGACGGCCGGCCCGGCGGCGAAGATCACGACGGCGGGCTCGCGGCCCCGGCGTGCTCGATCCTGCGGTCGGCGCCCGTGGTCGGTCCAAGACCTTCCGCTATAACCTCCGGTTATGGACGTGCACCTCCGGGACCTGCGCTACTTCGTGGCCGTCGCGGAGGAGCTGAGCTTCACCCGCGCCGCCAGCGAGCGGCTCTTCATCTCCCAGCCGGCGCTGAGCAAGCAGATCCGCCAGTTGGAGATCTCGCTGCGCACGATGCTCTTCGAGCGCGGTCCCCGTACCGTCGCGCTCACCCCGGCGGGCGCGGCGCTGCTGCCGTACGCCCGGCAGTTGGTCGAATCGTGGGAGGAGACGCGGCGGGCGGTGGCCGGTGCGGCGGCGACCCAGGACGCCACCCTCACCGTCGGCTTCCAGACCCGGATCGGTCGCGGTCTCATCCCGGCCGTCACCGCCCGGATGGAGCGGACGCTCCCCGGCTGGCGGCTCCGGTTCCGGCAGATCCCGTGGACCGACCCGACGGCGGGGCTCGCCGGTGGCGAGGTCGACGTCGCGATCGCCTGGCTGCCCGTGCCGGCCAACGGCCTCTCCTGGAAGGTGGTGACCGAGGAGGAGCGCTGGGTCGCCCTGCCCGTCGGTCACCGCCTCGCCGGGTGGTCCGTCGTACCGTTCGCCGAGCTCGCCGACGAGCCGTTCATCGCGCTGCCGGCGGCCGCGGGGGCGCTGCGCGAGCACTGGCTCGGCACCGCGCACCGGCGGACGCCGGCCCGGGTGGCCGCGACGGCGGAGACCGCCGAGGAGACCTTCGAGGAGGTCGCGTCGGGGCTCGGCGTCGTCCTGTTGTCGGCGGGCAACGCCGACATCTACCGGCGGGACGACGTCGTCGCCCGGCCCGTGAGCGGGCTTCCGCCCAGCGAACTCGCCGTGGTCTGGCGGACGGCGGACACCCGCGCGGCCGTACGGGTCTTCGTGGACGCCTGCTGCCGCTGCGGCGCGGCGGCGCGGACGGACGGGCCGGCGGGCGGCCCGTCGACCGCGTGACGAGTCTGTACGGCCGGCCGCCGGCCCGGCATTCTGGGTCGGTGAGTGTGCGGGTGGAGCGCGACGGGCCGGTGACAACCGTGATCCTCTCTCGGCCGGAGCGCCGCAACGCGGTGGACGGACCAACGGCCCGGTCGCTCGCCGACGCGTTCCGGGCCTTCGACGCCGACCGGAACGCTTCGGTCGCCGTGCTCTGGGGCGAGGGCGGCACGTTCTGCTCCGGCGCCGACCTGACGGCCATCGGTACGCCGAGCGGCAACCGGGTCGAGACGGAGGGGGACGGCCCGATGGGGCCGACCCGGATGATCCTGACCAAGCCCGTGATCGCCGCCGTCGCCGGGCACGCCGTCGCCGGTGGGCTGGAACTCGCGATCTGGTGCGATCTGCGGGTCGCCGAGTCCGACGCGGTCTTCGGGGTCTTCTCCCGGCGCTGGGGCGTACCCCTGATCGACGGCGGCACGGTACGGCTGCCCCGGCTCATCGGCGAGGGGCGGGCGATGGACCTGATCCTCACCGGCCGGGCCGTACCGGCGCCCGAGGCGTACGAGATGGGGCTGGTCAACCGCCTGGTCCCGCCGGGCGAGGCGCGGGCGGCGGCCGAGCGGCTGGCCGCGGAGATCGCGGCGTCCCCGCAGTCCTGCCTGCGCAACGACCGGCTGGCGGTGCTGACCGGGGCCGGCCGGCCGGAGGCCGACGCGATGCGGACCGAGTTGGCGTACGGGGTGCACTCCCTGGCCGAGGCCCGCGACGGCATCGCCCGCTTCGTCGCCGGAGCCGGCCGGCACGGCGCACCCGCACCCGCACCCGCACCCGCACCCGAATAAATTTTGCGCCGCACGCATCTTTGCGTAGCGCGCAAGTTTAGCTAGAGTGGGTGCATGAGCGACGGGGACGGCGGGCGCGTCGGACTGCGGGAACAGAAGAAGCGCGAGACCCGCGCCCGGCTCAGCTGGGCCGCCGTCCGCCTCGTCGTCGAACGGGGCTTCCACAACGTACGGGTGGAGGAGATCGCCGAGGCCGCCGGCGTCTCCCCACGCACCTTCAACAACTACTTCTCCAGCAAGGGCGAGGCGATCGTCGCCCGACACCTCGACCGGACGCTGCGGGTAGCCGAGGAACTGCGCCACCGGCCGCCGGCCGAACCGCTCTGGGAGGCGATCAGCCACTCGGTCCTCGCGCAGTTCCGGCCGACGCCGGAGACCGCCGACACCCCGGTCCGGGACTTCGAACAGTGGCGGGCCGGCGTCCGGTTGATGTTCGCCGAGCCCGGGATCCAGGGCGAGTTCCTGCGCGCCGCCGCGCTCGCGGAGGCCGAGATCGCCGCGGCCGTCGCCGGGCGCACCGGTACCGACGTCGACCGTGATCTCTATCCACGGCTGGTCGCGGCCACGGTGATGGCGGCCGTCAACGTGGCCATGCAGCAGTGGATGCGACGGACCGATCACCCCGGCGGGGTCGCGTCGCTGCTGACCGAGGCGTTCGCCCAGCTCGCCGCGGGCCTGCCCACGCCGTAACGCCCACCCGCGCCGTAACGCGGTCCCACACCGGGTAACGCCTACCCACGCCGTACCGGCTGCCTACGCCGTAGCTCCGGGCCTTCCGGTCCGCGCTCCACCCTCACCCATCCGCCCGACGCACCGCCGCCGGGTCGGTCCGCCGTGCGCGCCGCCGCGCGTACCCGCACCCCGAAGGGGACTCCACCATGCCCGAGAACGGCTCCACCCTGCCCGGAAACGGTTCCATCCTGCGCGGAAACGACGCCGGTACCCCGGCGAACGGCACGACGACGCGCCCCGGCGAGACGGTGCCCGAAGAGGTCGTCGCGCCACCCGAGGAGGTCGTCGTCGCCGGCGCCGGCCCGAACGGGCTGATGCTCGCCTGCGAGCTGGCGCTGGCCGGCGTGCGCCCGGTCGTACTGGAGCGGCTCACCGGCCCCACGGACGAGCAGCGGGCCAACGGGATGGTCGGCCAGGTCGTCCGGATGCTCGACCGGCGCGGCCTGTACGAGCGGCTCACCGGCGGTTCGGAGCCGCCGCGCCCGGCGCCGGCGTACATGTTCGGCGCGCTGCCGTTGGACCTGAGCGGGTTGGACGAGAACCCGCTCTACCTGCTACCGGTACCGCAGCGCCGGATCGAGCAGTTGCTGGCGGAGCGGGCCGTGGAACTCGGCGTCGAGATCCGCCGGGGGCACGAGGTGACCGGCCTGGACCAGACGCCCGAGACGGTGACCGTGGCGGTGGCGGGACCCGACGGCCCGTACCGCGTCTCCACCCGGTACCTGGTCGGCGCCGACGGTGGGCGCAGCCGGGTACGCGGGCTCGCCGGGATCGGCTTCCCCGGCGTCACCACCGACCGGATGGTCTCGCGGAGCGCGCACGTCTCGGTGCCGCCCGAGCTGATCGACCCGGCCACCGGCGGGCTCGCCGTGCCCGGGTACGGCGTGGTCCCGCCCTTCACCCACCACCGCACCGAGCGCGGCGTGATCGCGTTCGCGCCGTTCCCGGGCCGCCCGACCATGGTGAGCGTCATCGAGCCGCGCACCCCGGCCGACGAGGCCCTCGACGGCGGCGAGCCGCTCACCCTCGGCGAGCTGCGCGACAGCGTACGGCGCGTGCTCGGCGTCGACGTGCCGCTCGGCGCGCCGGACGGCCCCGGCCCGCACCTGCGGCGCCGGCTCACCGGCGGGAACACCCGCCTGGCCGACCGGTTCCGGGACGGCCGGGTCCTGTTGGTCGGCGACGCGGCCCACGTGCACTCGGCGCTGGGCGGGCCCGGGCTGAACCTCGGCCTGCAGGACGTGGTCAACCTCGGCTGGAAGCTCGCCGCCGAGCTGCGCGGCTGGGCGCCGCCGGGGCTGCTGGACAGCTACGACCGCGAGCGCCGGCCCGTCGGACGGCGGGTGACCATGCACACCCAGGCGCAGAGCGTGCTGATCGGGCCCGGCAGCGACGTCACCGCGCTGCGCGAACTCTTCACGGAGCTGCTGGGCGACCGGCGCAACGTACAGCGGATCGCGGACCTGCTCGCGGGCGCCGACGTCCGGTACGACCTGGGCCAGGCGCCCGGCGAGGAGCCGGCGGTGACCGGGGCCTGGGCGCCGGACCTGCTGCTGACCAGGGGCAGCGGCGGCGATGCCGCAGGCGGCCCGGTACGCCTGGCCGAGCTCACCCGCGGCGCCCGGCCGCTGCTGCTCGACCTCACCCCGAACGGCGGCCTCGCCGTGGAGGCGGCTGCGTGGCGCGACCGGGTCGACGTGGTGCCGGCCCGCGCGGAGAACTCCGGGCTGACCGGCCTGCTGCTGCGCCCGGACTGCTACGTGGCCTGGTCCTGCGCGGCACCCCGGCCGGACGACCGGCAGCGGGCGGCACTCCGGGCGGCACTCGCCCGCTGGTTCGGCCGGCCCGCCACCGCCTGATCGGTCCTCCACCGGCCCGGGCCGCCGCGCGCCGGGACCGACTCGCGGCCGGCCGGTACCCGTGCGGGCCGATGCAGCACGGCCGGTACAGCACGGCCGGTGCCCGTGCGGGCCGGTACACGCCAGGTGCCGCCGGGAGGACGGACCTCCCCGGCGGCACCTGTCGTCCCGGCCGGGTACCGCCGGCCGCGCGGCCGGCGGTACCCGCCGCCGGCCGTTTCGGACGATCGTGAACGGGGTGGGGGTGGTCTTGATGTGCGGGGAGTTGTTGCTCAACCGCAGGGTG